>CBEUWV010000027.1:0-12280 GCA_965546895.1 uncultured bacterium | reverse complement strand
ACTTCATATCCTTGCCACACCCAGAAAAACTGCATGGAGAGTTACGACCAGCACAATGAACAGCTTTCTCGCTGTTTCCGAGCTCAACCCCGGAAAATGGTAATGGATAGTATTGTGGGGGCAATCGGTGATACAGTCACCGCACAGAGTACAGGTAAGGGAAGGCCTGCCTGCCTGGATATCTTTCAGAGTTAACGCACTGTAGCGGCAGACGCGGGCACAGGCCATGCAGGAGGTGCAGCCACCCGGATCAATGCGGATTCGAAAGGGGTTCAGCTTACCAAGGATGTTCGAAAAGAGTCCGATGGCGGCCAGAATCGTTGCGGGGATCCAGCCAACACCGAAAACTCGAAGTAGAATTGCCATGCCAATTACCAGGACGGTAATGGTAATTCGAATTGGATCATTTCGATAGTATCCGGGCACCTTTTTTGACCGGGAAGCGGCGTCATCCCATGCCCCGATGTAGCAGAGATGGGAACACCATGCCGGGCCCACCAGGACAATGGTTCCAAGGAAGAGAAATACCATGAACAACTCATGCCCCCTATAGATGGGACCCGCCGCTATCAGTGCCGGTACAGGGAGATGCAGCTTTCCGGTCATCAGAAACGAATTAAACCCAAGTAATCCCAGAATCAACTGGCCGAAAAAAACGATGGCGAAGAGGTGCCAAACCCGGATTCGCCATTTTGCCTGAGTTTTGTGGTCATAGATACGCGCCGCGACAACAGCGCCATACCCGGCAAGTGCAACGATTTCCAGCCAGCCGAAGCCGGGGACAAACCGGTTCAAGAGAAGCATGTTCAAGGGAACTTTTAATTGAATTATGGAGAGGGTTCCGGCAGTCAGAAAGAATACCCAGGCGGAGATCCCGGCGGAGGGTAGATCACCCGGATAGCGCTCCCGGGATTTTTTCCGAAGGAGTACCCACGCTGAAAACAGAGTGAGCAATGCCACACCGCCCATGATGGCAATCAGGCGGATGAAAGGCTGGCCGTACTGGATTCGAGTCACGGCCAACTGATATCCGACGATACACCAGACAGCGGAACCCATGATCAGCAGGATACCCGCCACAAGAACCATCCACCGCTTCCTGTAAAGCAGAAGAAAGGGAAGTAGTAAGCAGGCAATCGTCAACCCTGACGAACCCCCACGGAAGCAATGAGCTGCCAGAAACAAAAACGCAAGAACCGGAAATGAAACCATACCAGGCCTCCTTCAAACAGCAGTATATCCCAGCTCCGTCTTCAGAACTTGATCCGCGTCAAGAAAACTTAAACTTGTCCCGGCCGGGGTGGGTAGTGTAAGGTATAGCCCGGAAGAAGAAAGCGAGTTTGGAGGAAAAATGCGTGGAGAACTGAAATGGATCGCCTGGGAAACAACACCGAGATGCAACTTATCCTGTGTGCATTGCCGATCATCCTCAACCATGCACATGCCGGAAGTGATGGATACCAAACAGGCGCTGTTGGTACTGGATAAAATTGGCGATTTCTGCAGTCCGGTGGTGGTATTGTCCGGTGGAGAGCCCCTCCTTCGAAAGGATATTTTTGAACTGGCACAATATGGAACAGACAAGGGTTTTCGGATGTGTATGGCAACCAATGGAACTCTCATCAATGATACCCACTGCGAGAAAATGATTGAAACCGGCATCAAGATGGTGTCATTGAGCCTGGATGGCAGCACGGCGGAGATTCATGATAATTTCAGAAATCACAAAGGCGCATTTACCGGGGTGATGCGGGGAATTGATTTTCTGAAGAAGCATAATATCCCATTTCTCATCAATTCTTCTTTCACCAAGAGAAACCAGAAGGATATGGAGAACACATACAGACTGGCCAAGGAACTGGGCGCCACGGCATGGTATATGTTCATGATTGTCCCCACCGGCCGGGGTGAAGACGTGATGAGCGAATTGATTGATACAAAGGATTACGATGATATCCTCCGCTGGCATTACAGACTGGAGCAGCAGGAAAATGAAATCCTGGTGCGGCCAACCTGTGCCCCCCATTATTACCGAATTTACATTGAAGAAGCCATGAAGGAAAAGAAGTCTGCTAAACGGCGAAACCTTACCTTCTCCACCGGTGCCAACAAAGGCTGCGTGGCCGGGCAGACCATCTGCCTGATCCGATCCGACGGCGAAGTGTTGCCCTGTTCCTATTTCCCCGTTTCAGGCGGAAATATCTTCACACAGTCCATGGAAGAGATCTGGAACTCAAAACTGTTCCTTGAGATGCGGGACTTTGATGGCTACAAAGGTAAGTGCGGGGTGTGTGAGTATCGGGGCGTCTGTGGCGGCTGCCGGGCCCGGGCATACGCAGTGACAGGGGATTATCTTGACCCTGAACCTTTCTGTGACTACGAGCCTGGACATCTGAAAGATTAAGGAGTGGTTTTTCAGGAAAAGAAAATTATCAATAAGGTGTGTCAGTTGCTGGAAATTACCTGATGCAGCGGCAAAAAATTCACAAGTCGTATAAAAAATATACATAAAAATAGAATTTTACCTCATGCCGGCTGAAAATATGAAATAAGATAACATCAAGGTTATACAACAGCTTGCATCTTCTTATCCGTTAAAATCCATTGACTGAATTCAAAATTGAGGTAAAATAGGAAAAACTTGAATTTTGGGTTGGTGTATGGCATCTGGTAACAGCATTTTCAAAACTCATTTCATTCTGATTGTTCTGGTGTTCCACGTATTGTTTGTAATTGGCGGGGTGACGTGGGTGTATCTGGAATATGAGAGTTGCACTGAGGATGCCACAGCCATCCGTACGCGGGACCTCGCCCGTTGCCGGGCAGATGCAGAGCGTCATGTCCATGATTTTGTTTCCCATATAGAAATACGAATGGTACCTGATCCTGTACCTGAAACAATTAAGAGGGAAGTGATTCGGTCTGTCCTGGATGAGAACTTCGGGGAGCGAGGTTTTCTCTTTCTGTTTTTACCGGAAAGTGAACAGGTCGCAGGCCGGTGGCACCAGAAAGAACACCTCGTGCCGGTAACTGAGATCTGTGATAGTTCCGGTACGCCCTTCCTGAAAAACCCGTGCCGGAGCTGTCTGAAAACAGGCAAACCGAGGTGGCTGAACAATGTATCCACAAATTGGATGCCGGGGCACGCCAAATGGTCTTTTTATCTTTTCCCCCAGGTCGGCCATCACTGGGTGGTGGGGGCGGCACTGGACATGGTGGAAACAACCCGCACTGCTGATGCCTACATGAAACTGTCCAGGAAACACATCCGGCACTTTGCCGTGGGCATGGTGCTGTTTTTAATGGCCATGCTGTTGGCTACACTGGGTGTGGCATTTCTGTTGGCTCGAAAAGTGAACCTGGAAATTAAGACCTATGCCGATTCATTAAAGAAGGCGCTGGCAGACGGAACCTTGCTTGAAAAGGGCGGTAACCAGGTTCGAGAATTCAGAAAACTGGCTGAAAGAACAAATGCGCTGCTGGTACAGAGCAGAAAAGCTGTAGAAGATAAGAGGCAATCGGAAGAGGAATACCGGAAGCTTTTTGAAACCAGTGCGGTATCCATCTGGATTGAAGACTTTTCATCCGTTCGAAAGATGCTGGATGAGCTGAAGGCCGACGGGGTCAAGGACCCGGAGGCTTATTTCAATACCCACCCCGATTTTCTAAAAAAGGCCGCAGGTGCCATCCGGGTCCTGGACGTGAATCAGGAAACCCTGAGAATGTACGAGGCAAAAAGCAAAGAGCAGCTTCTCACGTCACTGGATATTGTGTTTAATGAGGCATCCTATGGAGGGTTTGCGCATTTGCTCAGGGGCCTTTTCCGGGGAGAGTGCCTGATGCGCTATGAAGAATCGAACCGTACGCTGACGGGGCGGGATATTTTTGTGCTGATTACCGTTACAGTAGACGAATCAGAAGACTGCAGCCGCTTGATTGTCTCACTGGTGGATATAACGGATCGGAAACAGGCAGAAGATGCTTTGGAGGAAGAAAAGGATCGACTGGCTGCAACACTCCATTCCATTGAAGACGGCATTCTGGTTACAGATGCCCTGGGCAGAATCATGATGATGAATCCGGCGGCCGGCCGGATGACGGGATTTGATCCGGAAGATGTGCTGGGGTATCCGCTGGAACAGGTGTATCGGATACTCAAAGTGGGCAATGGGTATGGCATTGATGATACTACACGGCTTTTTTTCAAGGATGAAGACGTAGAAATTGCCGGAGAAGAAATAGTCCTGATTTCTTCTGACGGATCCCGCTATCTGATTGACGAATCCCAATCTCCTGTTCTGAGCAGCCGTGAGGAATTTCGGGGACAGGTAATCGTATTCAGAGATATAACCGAACTGAGGCGAACACAGGCAAGATTTGCAAGAGTAAAGCGCCTTGAATCCTTGGGCCTGATGGCGGCCGGGATTGCTCACGATTTCAATAATGTTATGACAGCGGTCTTCGGAAATATTTCCCTGGCAAGAATGCTGTCTGAACCGGAATCAAAGGTTGCGGAAAAGCTGGGTGTGGCGGAGCAGGCAATTGAGAGAGCCCGCGAACTCACCGGCCGGCTCATTACATTTTCCCGGGGCGGGGCGCCGGTGGGGAAAGAAGTGGCGCTTTCAGGACTGATTCTAAGCAGTGTGGAGAAGGCTGTTGGGAATGCGGCCACACACTGGACAGCCGACATCTCAGACAATCTCTGGTCTGTGGAATTGGACGTTTCTCAGTTCGTCCACGTGGTAGACAATGTGGTAAAAAACGCTCTGCAAGCCATGAATGGCGGCGGTGAGCTTGAAATCAAAGTAGAGAACGCTGTGATCGGTGAAAGCGACCCCATTGTGCAGCCGGGCAGGTATGTGAGATTGGTCTTTTTCGATACTGGTTCTGGAATCCCGGTGGAAAATATGGACCGGATTTTTGATCCCTATTTCACTACCCGGGAGGGGGCCCAAGGCTTGGGGCTGTCCATCGCCTATGGCATTGTCAAACGCCATGACGGTTACATCCGGGTGGAATCAGAGCCAGATAAGGGCAGTCGCTTTGAAATTCTTCTCCCTGCGGTTTCCCCGGAACCGTTTGAATAGAAATAGGGAAAATGAGTGGCTTTTTGTTTCTGTTCCTACCTCACAGAGCACCTTCCCGGCCTTCGGCCGGATGTTGGATGACAAATCAAGTGAACAGTGAATGGTGGATAGTTGAAAAAGACAAGTTTAAGTCTGAGTCTAAGTTAAGAATGGGAATTGGCAGCTCATCTCTTTGTTTTTTTCTTGTTCTTCCTAATCTCATCCGCACTTAACCTTAATCTTGGTTTTTACTCAAACTTGATTTTTTGTCACCCATCACTTCCCCAATTCTCAATCCAATTGCTCATTTTTCATCATAATGGTAAGCTGATGAAGCGCTTGAATGCGTGATGAATTTATAATAGGAGTCTTTTGATGGATAAGCCATTATTGAATGCCCTTCAGGGAAAGCAGCCGGAGGTTCCGCCGGTATGGATCATGCGTCAGGCCGGCCGCTTTTTACCGGAGTACCGGGCAATCCGGAAAGATAATGCTTTTCTGGATATGTGTAAGAAGCCGGAACTGGCAACAGAGGTCACTCTCCTTCCGGTTGAGAAGTTTGATATGGATGGGGCAATCCTTTTCTCCGATATTCTGATCCCCATTGAGCCCATGGGCTTGAACCTTGAGTTTATTGAAGGTCGGGGCCCGGTATTCCATAACCCGGTCCGGACACGGGAAGATGTTGAGGCATTGAAGTCGGAAGGCGTGTCGGAAGAAGTCGGATTTGTTTATGAAGCGGTGAGTCGATTGCGGAAGTATCTTTCGGAAAACAAGACGCTGATCGGTTTTGCCGGTGCGCCGTTTACTATGGCCTGTTACATGGTGGAGGGGAGTGCTTCCCGGAATTATACCTGGCTGAAATCCATGATGTACAACGATGAACGAAGCTTTCGTCTGTTGATGGAGAAACTGACCGTTGTCCTGGAGGGGTATCTCTCATCCCAGATAGAAGCGGGCGCAGAAGCGATCCAGCTTTTCGATACCTTCGGTGGTATCCTGTCTCCCTTTGATTATGAGCGCTATGTTTTCCCTTATGTGAAGCGGATTTTCGCGACACTGAAAGTAAAATTTCCCCATACACCCTTGATATACTTCGCCAAGAACGGATTCGCATTTTTCCCGTTGCTTCAGGAACTGAAGGCGGATTGTCTCGGTGTGGACTGGTCGGTGTCACTGACAGATGCGGCGAAACGTTCCGGAAATTCTTTTGTGCTTCAGGGGAATATGGATCCGGTCGTACTCTTCGGGGGAAGTGATGTGATTGAAAGGGAAGCCCGCAGGGTGATGGATGAGGGCAGAAAAATCAAAGGACATATTTTTAACCTTGGCCATGGAATTTTGCCAGAAACTCCGGTGGAAAGTGTTCGAACCCTGATTGAGGTAATCCGGTGCAGTCAACAGTAATCTTAGCCGATTACGGAGGCCCTGAAAATATTTCGCAAGTACCTTCTTTCCTTTTTAGAATTTTTTCAGATCCGAGGATTATCAACCTGCCTGCTTTTGCAAGGTGGCCGCTGGCATTTCTAATTTCCAGGCTTCGGAGCAGAAAATCAAAGGGAATATACACCCGGATTGCTGGTTCTCCCGTAAACCGCACTGTATCAGATATGTGCCGGATTCTCAATGAAAGACAGGACCAGATTTGCTTTGAGCCGGGTTTCCGCTATATTGAGCCCTTTTTCCATGAAGTTGTGAAGGAAGCCTGTACGAGGGGTCCCGTTCTGGTGTTGCCCACCTTCCCTCATTATTCTTTTTCGTCGTATGGGAGCCTGGAAGATGCAGTCGAAGGCCTTGAAGGTGTCAGACTGGCTGAACCTTACTATAATAATGATAGCTTCGCCCAACTGTTGTCCAAACGAATCAACAGAGTCCTGGAAAACCCCGGCCCATCAGCCGTGGCAATCCTTCTGACAGCACACTCAATCCCGGAATCGACGGTTCGAAAGGGGGATCCCTACATCAGCCAAGTGCAGGAACAGGCTGAAGGAATTCGTACGCGATTTCCCGGTGTCCCCTTGAAACTGGCGTTTCAAAGCCCTCTGGGGCCGGTAAAATGGGTGGGACCGTTTCTGGAGGAAACAGTTTCATTGCTGCTAAAAGAAGGAATAAAGCGGTTGATCGTAGCCCCGTTGAGCTTCACTGTGGACAATTCCGAGACTCTGTACGAGCTGGACCTGTACTTGCGGGAGTTTGCTGGTAAAATAGGAATGGAGCAGGTGGACCGGGTCCCCTGTTTTAATGCAGATGGCAATTTCCTGGATTTCCTGCTGGATTTTGCCGGCAGCCAGTTGAAAGTGCTGGAATTGGACGAAAGCCCGGCATGAACGGATATTCATGGGAGGTGTTTTGAGAATCGCAGTAGTCGGTGGCGGAATTTCCGGCTTGGGGACGGCATTTGTGATGGGTCGGAGAATTCCCGGCGCAGAGATTGATGTCTTTGAAAAAGATACCACCCCCGGTGGCACTATCGCCAGTTATCGAAACGACGGTTTTCTGATGGAAACAGGCCCCAATGGCTTTTTGTCCGGCAAACCTACGACGTTGAAGATTGTGGATATGCTGGAAAAAGAGGACACCCTGCTTCCGGCAAACTCAAAGGCGGAAAAACGGATGATTATAAAACGCGGGCGTCTGGTTACATTGCCGGACACGCCGCTGAAGTTTTTCACTTCATCCATTCTCTCTTTCGGAGGGAAACTCCGCATCATGAAGGAACCTTTTGTTAAGAAAAAGACGGGGAATGATGATGAGACAATCGCAGATTTCGGTCGGCGCAGGCTCGGTGAGCAGGCAGTAACCTGGATGCTGGACCCCATGGTCAGTGGAGTCTTTGCAGGTAATGTAGACAAGCTGAGCCTGGCGTCCTGTTTCCCGAGGATTCATGAACTGGAAATGGAGTATGGCAGTCTTATCAAGGCAATGCTGAAACTTCGATCCAAAAAAGCGTCACCGTCCGGCAGATTGACCTCATTTGAAAACGGGATGGGCCAGCTTATTGAAATGATGGTATTGTCGGGTACGTTCAACCTTCACAGAGACGCTGAAATCCGGGAGATCCGAAAAGAGTCCGACGGTTTTCACCTGGACCATGGCTGCGGTTCATACGATGCAGTCATTCTCGCTGTACCGGCATACAGCCTGGCAGAAATGTCGGTTCCGGGATTGGAAGATATCAAAGAGGATCTTGCCTCAGTGCCGTATCCTCCAATGGCAGTTGTCCCATTCGCAGTTAAGAAGGGGATTGTGGATGGATTCGGATTTTTAATACCTTCTGTGGAAAAAAGGGGTATTCTGGGCGCATTATATTCTTCTGGAATCTTCCCCAACAGAGGGACAGATGAATATGATCTGGTTACAGTGATGCTGGGTGGCGACCGACATTATGAAGTGCGGGATATGGATTCGGCAGAACTGGTGAACACAGCATCTGAAGAATTAGCCGGATTGCTGAAGGTGGAAAGGCGTGAGTTTGAAAACGTAGGGCTTTTCAAATGGCAGCGTGCGATTCCACAGTACTATGCAGGTCACCACAGGATTGTAGAAAAAATGGAAGTCGCTGCTGCTTCAGTCCCGGGACTCTTTGTAACCGGAAACGCATTTTATGGGATTGGAATCAATGATTGCACACTTGCGGCGTTTACCGCGGCTGAAAAGGTGCAGAAATATTTGACTGAGGAGAAAGAATGAGGATAGTCTATGAGCTGTCTGTAGTAGCCAACTTCATTGCGTTGATTCTATTCTTCGTATTTGCGTACAAAAAGAGCCGACCGGTCTTTGTGGCTGCATCATCCATACTGGCGGCAGGCACCTTGATGCTGATGTTTTTCCTTGCAATTCAAGGCGTGCTGCACAATACGCAGCCCGTAACCACGCCTTTTCTCAGCTACAATTTTCTGGCTATGCTCATCTATCTATTGTATTTTCTTTTTGAATTTCGCTTCAAAATTCCGCTTCTGGGCACCTTTCTTGTCCCGGTTGGATGCTTCTTCAACATGGTTTCCCTGTTTTCCAGAAACGTACAGGTGGCGCAGCTCAAAATGGCATCCCCTTTTCTTCTGGGAATCCATACGGGTTTTCTCATGCTGGGAGAGGCATTGTTTATCCTCGTATTCGCATCTTCAGTTATGTACCTTATCCAGGAGAAGAACCTGAAATCCAAACGTTTCAACCAGTGGTATTCCAGACTGCCATCTCTGGGTAGACTGGAGGAAATGACCGGACTCGGAGTGTCAGCAGGTTTTCCTTTGATTACAATGGGATTACTTATCGGATTTTTCTGGGCTGCGAAGGTATGGGGTCCGGGCTGGTATTTTGATCCTAAGGTAATCTGGTCCACAGCAATGTGGGTAATTTATGCCTGGCTTTTTTACGGGAAAATCTCGGATCGGATTCGGGGGCACCGGTTTGCTGTGGTGGTTATCGCATGCGTGGTACTGATCCTGCTTTCTTTTCTGCTCAGCAGCTTCCTGCCGTCTATTCACACCCTGAAAAAATCTTATGGAGCGAAATAGATGGGACTGGTCCTGGTTGGATTGAATCACGAAACGGCACCGGTAGAATTGCGGGAGAAGGTGGGACTGAATCCGGAGGATCTGAATGAGACGTTGAACTCACTTACCCGGGACGCTGATTTGAGGGAGCTGGTCATTCTTTCCACCTGCAACCGAACTGAGCTTGTGGCATTTGTACCGGATGACGACGAGGGAGAAGCGAATTTGGTCTCTTTTCTTGCCGATCGTGCAGGTGTTCCCCTTTCCGAAATTCGGGAACACATTTACCAATTCTGGGGGCTGAAGGCGGTGGAACACATTTTCAGAGTGGCATCCGGTCTGGAATCGATGGTATTGGGTGAGCCTCAGATTACCGGTCAAGTGAAGGATGCCTTTGACCATGCCATTGAGGCGGGTACTGCCGGAAATCGCTTATCCAGCATCTACCGCCACACGATTCAAACGGTAAAGCAGGTGCGAACACAGACTGAGATTGCGCGAAATGCGGTATCTATTTCTTACGTGGCAGTTGAACTGGCGCGTAAGGTGTTTGGCGAATTAAAAGGAAAACGCGCGTTACTGGTGGGAGCCGGAGAAATGTGCGAGTTGGCTGCGACTCATTTGAAAGAACGCGGTGTGGATGCGGTAGACGTAACGAATCGGACGTTTGCCAGGGCGGAGCAATTGGCCAGTCGATTTGACGGGCACCCTTATCCATTGGAAAATTTGAGGGAAGCCCTTGAATCGGCAGACATTGTTGTCAGTTCCACCGGATCCCCGGAAGCGATTATTGGAAGGCAAGATGTGGAGGCCACCCTTAAAAAGAGGAAGTCGGCTTCGTTACTATTGATAGATATTGCCGTTCCCCGGGACATTGATTCGGAGGTGGGAGATCTCCCCGGTGTGTTTCTTTTTGATATTGATGATTTACAGAAAGTAATTGAGGCCAATAAGGAAAAACGGAAGAAGGAAGCGGACAAGGCAGCAGGACTTATAGCCCGCCGTGTCCGTGAATATGAAAAATGGCGCAGAATGCAGGATGTGAATCCCGTTATAGTGGAATTGCGCCAGAACGTCGAAGCGATGCGAAAGGAAGAATTGGACAAATCTCTCAGGCACCTGCACGGGTGTTCTGAAGAAGTCAGGAAGGAACTGGATCGTCTCAGTAATTCCATTGTGAACAAAATGCTGCATCAACCCATCACGCAACTGAAACGGGCGGCCAGGGAGGAAAACCTGGAAGGTGGGCTGATGTCATTTTTCAGGTCAATATTCAAGTTAGATTGAACCAAAGGGGAGAACAATGCAGATACGAATTGGAACCAGGGGGTCCAAGCTGGCGTTATGGCAGGCAACACACGTGAAAGAGCTGTTGGAAGAAATACACCCGGACCACGAGTTTGTTGTTCACATTATCAAGACCACCGGTGATCTTGACCAGAAAACGCCATTGAATCAAATGGGTGGGGTAGGTCTGTTCACCAAGCAGCTTGAATTGGCGCTGGATAAGGAGGAAATTGATCTGGCTGTACATAGCTGCAAAGATCTTCCATCTGAAATTGACCCCCGCTTTCAACTTTCTGCTTATCTGGAACGGGAAAAGCCATTGGACGCGCTGATTTCCAGTAAAATCCGCCTTTCAGATCTGGAAAGTAAGGTTGTAGTCGGTACCGGGAGCCTGCGTCGGGTCAGCCAACTGAAGAGCCGGTTCCCCAACGTGGAGACCAGAGATTTGCGAGGCAATGTAGACACGCGGTTGCGGAAGCTGGAGAACGGAGAGTATGATGCGATTATTCTGGCTTATGCCGGCGTGAAGCGCCTGGGCCTGGAAGGGGTGGTGGCCGACCTGATTCCGGTAGATACATTGATTCCGGCTGTGGCTCAGGGAGTTGTGGCAGTGGAAACCAGACAGGGCGATTCCACAGTCCATGAGATTGTTTCAACAATTGATCATAAAGCCACACACATGACCACTGTTCAGGAAAGGGCTTTCCTCCGGGTTGTGGAAGGCGGATGTAAAGTTCCGGTGGGTTGCTATGCCACTTATGGAAAAGATTTCCAAATTCGAGGCTATATTGGCAGTATAGATGGCACAAATGCTGTGCGCCATGAACTGGTGTTGCCGGTTGATGAATTTGACAAGGCTGGAGAAAATCTGGGGCAGGCTATGCTGGCGGACGGCGGGAGTGAAATTCTGGAAAAAATAAGGGAAACGGAGCGTATATAGGTAGAGAAATGATGAAGTTATCGATATATTGATTCTGTTCAGGGAAAGATATATTTTTCATGACATTTTCCCTTGCAATCCAAAGATTTTCTGTTACCATACTATCTTTGCCGGGGGTATTTCCTGGTAGATGTGGGGAGGTTCCCGAGCGGTCAAAGGGAACAGACTGTAAATCTGTCGCCGGATGGCTTCGGAGGTTCGAATCCTCCTCTCCCCACCATATTTCAGCGGGAGTAGCTCAGTTGGCTAGAGCATCAGCCTTCCAAGCTGAGGGTCGCGGGTTCGAGTCCCGTTTCCCGCTCCATATTTTTTGTGGAATCAAGAAATATGCCCACGTGGCTCAGTCGGTAGAGCACGTCCTTGGTAAGGACGGGGTCACCGGTTCAAGTCCGGTCGTGGGCTCCATTTTTTATAGAAAACTCTTTAGTGAAAGGAGAAAAACCAATGGCGAAGGCAAAATTCGAAAGAACAAAACCGCATGTTAACATTGGAAC
>CBEUWV010000026.1:0-12356 GCA_965546895.1 uncultured bacterium | reverse complement strand
ACCCTTCACTCATCACTCTCCTTCAATCAGAATTTTCCCTTATCCTGGATCTGCTGGAATCGCCATTCGCAGAGTTGCTTGAATCGGTTCATGACGTTGGAGGTTACCCGGTTGTGGATGCCCTCCCACAGGCCGTGTATCAGACGCTTTTTCGACAAGTCTTCCCGGCCATAAAAATTAAACCCGACCACGAGGAAGACCTGGGCTGTTTCCACTTCTCCCTGGGAGGCAATGGGCGAACGCGCGTACATGGAAAAAATCCCGATGGGATAGCCGCCGCTGCAGTCATAGAGCAGATAGCGGGCATTGTCCAGTTCGTCCGGGTCAGGGGTTTTCTGGATGCGACGGGCATTCAAATTGAAGAGAGGGATGTAGTGGAGACCGAGGAATCCGTTCTTCCGATTAAAGGGATAGTGCCGCCATCCAAACGGGTATAGCCGGATAGATTCAAGACTGCCGTCAATCCGGTGAACTTCCGCAAGGTGATTGGGCCAGCAGGTTGCGTCTCCGTCCCACTTCAACAATTCATCAAACACATATTTTACGGGAAGGTTGATCCCGATCTGGTGGATGTTGAGAATAACATAGCGGTGGACGTCCAACTGCAGTCGCTGCATGATCCGCTGACTGTAGTTTTCTCGCTCTTCCTGGGAATCGAACCGGACCAGTGTCGGAATCTCCGGTTTGTGGAGGAAAAAATGCCGGACATCGGTCATCCAGTTCCGGCTCCGGGTTGGTGGAGCCGGCACTTTTTCACGCCTGTTGCTCATTTCAGAACTCCAGCCCAGATAATGGCCAGTATTATGACCAAAATGACGGGAATCAGAATGAGTGCCCGCTTTCTTCTTATTTGTTTCAGTTCCACCATTCGTGCTTCATTCAGGTAGTAAGTGTCCCCAACTTGAACAACTACACCACATGTCAACATCTTCCTCAAGAGTCTCAACCTGAGTGCATTTTGCGTTTCGAAACGCACCGCACTGTCTTTTCCGTAGGCATTCGCTTTCTTGAGGTAGCTGAAGATGGCTCTTCTTTGAAGTGAAATCACCAGCGTCAGTATACTGGTGATGATGGTTGCTATTTCTGCAAGTTCTGATGCCATTCAGTACTCCGATAACCGGTTATTGACTGATTATAACATGACAGATTTTCAAGACTGTTTCGGGGACAGATAGCGGATGAGCTTCTATTTTTCCAGTTCGTATTTCTTTACTTTGGATATCAGACTTACCCTTGAGATTCCAAGAATCTTGGATGCCACGGTCTTGTTATTGTTGGTGTGCTCAAGGACCTTTCGAATATGTTCTTTCTCCACCTGTTGAAGAGATTGCAATCTCTGCCCATTGGCGAGTACTTCGCGCTGATCGTGACACTGATCCAGAAAGTAGCTGGGGAGCGAGGCCTTTCGAAGTTCGGTCGCGGATTCAACGACAATTGCGCTGTTGATGAGATTCATCAGCTCCCGGACGTTCCCGGGAAAACTGTAATTTTTCAACAGATTCAAAACAGGGGTCGAGATGCGTTCAATGGATTTCCCATATTCTTCATTGAATTTCTTGAAGAAATATTCTGATAGAAGTTCAACATCACCTTTCCGCTCTCTCAGGGGTGGAAGATGAATTGCGTTTATGTTCAGTCTAAAGAAGAGGTCTTTTCTGAAGTTTCCACGCTTAATTTCATCAAACAGATTTTTGTTTGTCGCGGCGATGATGCGCACATCCATTTTTACATTGTGGGTCGAGCCCAGGCGGTAGAATTCCTCTTCCTGGAGGACCCGCAGGAGCTTAATCTGGATGGGCAACGACAATTCACCAATCTCATCCAGAAATAACGTGCCGCCATTGGCTTCTTCGAGAAACCCCTTTTTATCCTTAACCGCTCCTGTAAAGGAGCCTTTCTCATGTCCAAAAAATTCGGACGTAAACAGATCATCCGCAAAAGAACCCGCATTTACAGCAATAAAGTTGTTGTCTCTTCGTTTACTGATCATGTGGATGGCCCTTGCCACTAATTCTTTACCGGAACCAGATTCTCCCCAGATGAGGACGCTATTGTCGGTTTCGGCGAATTTTTCCACATGATGAAAAATGTGCAGCATCTCCTTGTCACAGGTCAGGATGCCCATAAAGGCTTCCGGGTATTTTAATCCCTCAAGGGAAAAGGGAGTCTTCTCCGTTTCCTCCTGCTTTGTCCGCACCTGCATCTCAGATCCGGTTGCCAGTACGGATAGCAGTTTTTCCTCGTCAACAGGTTTCAGCAGGTAATCGGATATGCCCAGTTTCATGGCGGTAATAGCAAGATCAATATCCTCGACTCCAGTGAGTACGACGGTAAAAATATCTATCTCTTCCTTCTTCATGAAACGAAGTATGTCCATGCCGTTAACCTTTGGCATATCCATGTCCAGGAGCAGAATGTCCGGCTGATTCTTTGAAAGAATATCAAACGCCTGAGTGGAATCCTGCAGCACTTCCACTTCAAATTGTCCTGTCTGAAGCAGAAATATTTTCATAAAATTCAGAATGGCACGGTCGTCATCGATTACGAGTATCCGGGTCATGATGTCTCACCTCTTCCCAGGGGCAGGCGAATGGTAAATGTTGTTCCTTCGCCGATCTTTGAATCAACATTGATTGTTCCGCAATGATCCTTGATGATACCATACAGAATAGACAGCCCTAACCCGGTCCCCCCGCTGTTCCTCTTCGTCGTGTAAAACGGGTCAAATATATGTTTCCGGGTCTTTTCATCCATTCCGGTCCCATTGTCCTGAACCTCAAGTACCACATTCTTTGCGTCGGCATCATAGCTGGTTTGAATTGTGATCAGTCCGTTTTCCCCAATAATTGCCTGAGACGCGTTGGTCAGCAGGTTCATGAGGACTTGTTCCATTTTCTGGCGATTGCCTTTGAATACCGGCAAATCCGCGGCAAGGTTCTCCCGAATTTCGGCATGTTTCCCGATTTCCTTTTTGACAATCCGCAGATTATTTTCAATCAGGTTGTTGAGGTTAACGTCCTCCGTGAGCAATCCGTCATCTTTCTTGGCAAAGTTGCGCAATCCCAGAACGATTTTGTTGATCCGGTCAGTTCCATGGTTCATGTCCTCAATCAACTGGGGAATATGTTCGCGAAAGATGTCATAATTCAATCGGGCCAGTTTTAAGTCGGGTTGGTTCGCATAGATCCTGTCCAGCAATGGGAATATGTCCTGAAATGCTTCCTGCACGATTTTCACGTTTCCCCGGATGAAGGTGTTGGGATTGTTAATTTCATGGGCAATGCCTGCGACCAGCTTTCCGATGGATGCCAGTTTGTACGACTGAAACAGCTGGGCTTCCATTTGCTTCTGATTGGTGACATCGCTGACGGTTTCCACCACCCGCTCCACTTCCCCCTCATCGTTAACAATTGGATAAGCCCGGATAAAGTAATACTTATCCCCTTTCCTCAATTCTGTCACAGCGGGGCGTGATTCCCTGAAGGCAATCTCGCTGGGGCAGTTTTCACATCGGTCGTCGCTGGAGAAAATTTCCTTGTGACAGGTTCCACCCACAAGAATTTCGGCATTGTTGGACAGAATGACATCATATTCCGGACCGATCACGATCAGTTTGTCAGTAATCGCATCCAGCACAGCCTGCAATTTTTTCCTGGAGGTGCTGCATACTTCCGTCAGTTCAAGAAGTTTCTCATTCTTTGACAGGAGAACTTTTCGCCTTTTCTCCAGGGTGCGAACATATTTGAGTCTTTCCAGACGATTAGAAAGAATAATTGCAATTTCCGTTAAAAGCGCATCTTCTTCATCGAGAAATTCTGCCGGTTCCCGGTAGAATACAAAAATACGACCGATTTCCCGTCCACCAAAAACGATGGGTTTTTCCAGTGTATTTGCCGCCTTTTCCGGGTCCATATTTCGATCGCCAAAGACCTTTCCCGGTTTCAATTGAATCTTCACTGAAGTAATGTCAGGGTACTGGAAACCGGCAATCAGATGCTGAATGGATGCTTCGATTGCTTCCTCCAGGTCCTGGGAGCCCTTCATCTCGCGACTGATGCTGTAGAGACATTCCAGTTCTTTGACCCGTTCCTGCAATTGATGCTGCATATGGTTCGCCACTTCCAACTGAGTTTGAACAGCGATTACGATCTGTCCCGCTTGTCCCCCGGAAGGGAAAACTGTCAAGGTCGGATCGATCCCCGGAATCTCCAGGGAATGTGCCTTTTTCTCCCGTCGAACAGATGCAAAGGCTTCTTCAATCGCAACGCGCACGTCCGATCCCGGGAAGAAATCAAGAAAACTGCATTTTGTGGAGGCATCGGAGATTCCCAGAATGGCCTGCATTTTATCCCCGGAATGGACAATTTGATTGTCCGTATCCAGAATCAGGACATCCTGAAGGCAAATCCACACAGAACTACAATCTTCAGGAATCTTCATGAGTCCTCCTTCTCTCTTATTTTCTGAGCCTGTTTCTCACCCTGCTTCTGAAAAATTCTTCCGAAAAGATAATGGTCGGTTTCTCAGGATTCATTGTGCCAAGCTGGGTCTGATAAATTGAGAAACCGGGATGCACGTTCTTCAGATTCGGGATTCCGTTGCTGCTCAGACTCAACCGGCTGACCGTCTCAATCTCTTTTCTCACATCCTCAACTGAATCGTAGTTGAAACTGTCTGAGAAAGAGCCTGCCAGTTTTGAAATAATCTGCCAGTTTTCATAGCCATTCTTTGGATTGTTGATTTGCTTCACCAGTTGAACCCGGCGGTCGCAGGTGGTATAGGTGCCTTCCTGTTCCATATACGTGGCAGCTGGTAAAACGACATCGGCTTCGGCTGTTGAGTGAGTGTGGAAGCTGTCGCTTACCAGTACAAATCCAATGTGATCAAAATATTTCCGATTTTCCACCAGAGCCAGTGGGTCTTCTCCGAATATCAGCGCGGCCTTGATTTTTCCGGACGTCATTGCCTCTTTCAGATCATTGTTCTTAAATATCGGCAATGATGAGTTCCAAGCCTTACCAATCCGGGAAATTTCCTCTGTTTCGTTTACTCCCACCTGACCGGGGAGATGATTGGGGGAAACACCCATGTCGGCTACACCGGAAGAATTCGCGTATTCTCTCATCAGCACGAGTCCATTTCCTTCACCCTGAAGACGTCCGGTCAGAATCAGGAAATTCGCCACACTCTGCAGATCGTTCTTTGCCTTCTCCCGCCATGAATCCAGGTTGTAAACAAACACGACTTTCTTGTCTGGATCCAACAGCAGGTCAAGCAGTTCTTCATAGCTCGAAACTGAAGTACCCGTTGTGGTAGCCACGTTGCTCCGGGTGAAGGGTGCAACCATTTCTTCCAGCTTTGAAAGCCCGGATGTCCTATCTTCAATTGCCTGGCGATCGGTAGCCGGCAGCTTGAGATATTCCCGGGCCAGACCGTTCATCATGACCGTGCTGGTTCCCTTCTTGTTGTCTATCCAGAGATCCGCGAACTTTGTAAGTTTGATTTCTGAAGAACTGAACAGAACGAATTTGGCGCCTCTTTTCTGCGCCTTCTTAATCTTCAATTCCGTAATGAGGTTTTCTTCCGAACCAGTTGCATTCATCACTACAATCACGTCAGCCTTCCCGATTTCATCCATGGAAGCTGTTGATGTTGTCATGCCGATTGAGTCATCCAGGCAGTCCTGATCAATCCCATACAGCATGTTTGTGAGGCTGTGAATGTTATTGGTTTGCAGGCCAACTCTGGCAAATTTCTGCAGCAGGTACAATTCCTCGTTGGAGAGGTTGGGAGAACCAAAAACGGCCACCGACTCAGGGCCGTGGGCATTCATAATCTCCTTTACTCTTGTTACTGCCGTTTCCATTGCATCGTCCCATGAGGCTTTCCGGTGGGTTCGATTCTCCCGTATCAACGGACTCGTTAACCGGTCCTCACCGGAGAGATATCGATGGCCGAACCTTCCCTTCAAACACAAATAGCCCTGATTGTGGGAATCCATGACCGAATCTACTGAATTGGCCACATGAAAAATGTTCTCATCAATGACCTTGAAGTTGAGTGCGCATCCCTGAGAACAGAATTGGCAAACAGATTCGTAATTTTCCTTTTTCAGAATTCCAAGTACCTTATGTTGAAAATTCTCGGCAATGGCCCCTGTCGGGCATACGTCAATACAGTTTCCGCAGCTCACGCAATTGGTTTCCGGCAGAGTTCGTTCCATGGCAGGCTTGACAACCGCTTTGAATCCCCGATACACAAAACTCAACGCTGAAATCTCAAGCATTTCAGAGCAGGTCCGGACACATTTACCGCAATTGATGCACTTGTTGGGATCCAGAACGAAAAATGGATGAGCCTTGTCCACATCGTAGCGCTTCACTTCTCCAATGAACTTATCAATATCAATTTCAAATCGATCTGCGTATTTCCGCAATGCGCAATCGTAGTATTCGGAACATCCACACTCCAGGCAGCGTTCAGTTTCATGCAAGGACTGCTCCTCCGAAAAACCAAGGTCCACTTCATCAAATGAACTCGTACGCTCATCTGCCGGAAGTTCCGGCATCTTTTCCCTGGGAACCTTCGCAATGCACTCAAATTCTCCTTCGGGAATTTCATCAAAACGATGTTTGAAGCTGTAAAATTTGAAATCCGGAGCTTCGGCTTTTCCTTTTTCCAGATACTGGGCAATAGATTTTGCGGCCGTATGACCCTGAGCAATGGACATGATCGCGGTTAACGGGCCGGTTACAGCATCACCACCCGCGAAAACACCCGGC
The DNA here is from genome assembly GCA_965546895.1 of uncultured bacterium. Taxonomy (GTDB): domain Bacteria; phylum Acidobacteriota; class Holophagae; order Thermotomaculales; family Thermotomaculaceae; genus UM-FILTER-49-7. Next base: position 5,574 of record CBEUWV010000026.1, on the reverse strand, counting down.
ATAGATGTCGCCATGGTACCTTCATCCACCTTGATTGTTCCCCATTTTTCCAGTTCGCAGCCTTCTGATCCCTTTGCGAATGAGGTGTCCACCTTCTGGCCAATGGCCCCAATCAAAAAATCAACCGGCATGGTGAATTCTGAACCTTCAATTGGAACCGGACGGGGTCGTTCACCCGGCTTCGCTTCGTGCAATTCCATGCGGATACACTCAATAGCTTTGAGGCGGTTCTCTTCTCGGACGATCTTCGTTGGAAGTGTCAGGAATTCAAATTGGATTCCCTCTTCTTCGGCTGCTTTAATTTCCTCGTCATTGGCAGGCATTTCATTCACACTGCGTCGGTATACAATGGCAACTTTGTCTGCCTTGCATCTCAGGGCTGTCCGTGCCGCATCAATGGCTGTATTTCCACCGCCCACGATGGCAACGGTTCCTGACAGTTCAGGGAGGTCTCCCTGCTGAATATCCCGCAGAAAATCAACACCTTTGATCACGCCTTCGGTATCATCTTCGTGTTCCAGCCGCATGGTGCTGGCAGACTGCGCGCCCACTGAAAGATAAACGGAATCAAAACCATCGGACATCAGACTCTTCACGGTAAAGTCCTTTCCCATTTCTACGCCCGTTTGAATCGTTACCCCAAGGTCTGTAATCCACTTTATTTCGTCGTCAAGAATTTTCTTCGGCAGACGATATTCAGGAATACCGTACCGCAGCATCCCGCCCAGTTCAGGCAGTTTTTCAAAAATCGTAACTGTGTATCCTTCCAGTGTCAGATAGTAGGAGCAGGTCAATCCGGAGGGTCCTCCACCGATCACTGCGACTCTTTTCCCTTTTGCCGCTTTTGGTTGAGGGGTCCAGTGGTGTTCCGCGTCCACATCCGCCACAAAGCGTTTCAGGAAGTTGATCGCGATTGGTTCATCCACACATTGACGACGGCAGGAATCTTCACAATTCCGAACGCATACGCGGCCAATGGATTCCGGCAGTGGGTTCTGTTCCTTGATAAGAGCAAGGGCTTCTTCATATTTCCCCATGGAAATCAGCGCGATGTAGCCCTGGGCGTCAACATGTGCCGGACAACTGTCCACACAGGGGCCGATGCAGTCGGCATAGTGATTGGACAACAATAATTCAAGCGCTGTCTTCCGCGAGCTTCGAATGCGGTCGTTGTCCGTATGAATGACCATGCCGTTGGTGACTTTGGTAGCGCAGGAGGGAACCAGTTTATTCAATCCTTCCACTTCCACAACACACAAGAAGCATGAACCGAACGGCTCAATGCGTTCATCATGGCAGAGAGTGGGTATATCGTCGAGATTCTGCTCCCGAACAACTTCCAGTATGGTTTTGTCAGGAGTTGCCTGAATCAATTTGCCGTTTATTGTAATTTCAATATTATTCATATTATTATTCTCCACAGTGCTACAGTTTTTCGACGGCCTTGAACCGACAGACGTCATAACATTGACCGCATTTGATGCAGGCTTCCTGATCAATCACATGGGGTTCCTTGACTGTTCCGCTGATTGCGTTAACCGGGCATTTTCTCGCACACAATGTACATCCGGTGCAGTTATCTTCCAGTATGCTGTATGTCAGCAGAGCTACACAACTATGCGCAGGACATTTTTTGTCCCGAATATGCGCCTCGTATTCTTCTCTGAAATACTTCAAGGTGGTGAGGACCGGGTTCGGGGCTGTCTGACCAAGACCGCAGAGACTTGCCGCCTTGATCTTGTGGGCCAGATCTTCCAGAAGTTCGAGATCTCCCTCCTTACCCTCTCCCATTGTGATTCGTTCCAGTATTTCCAGCATACGCTTGGTCCCGAGCCGGCAAAAAGTGCATTTGCCGCAGGATTCGTTCTGAGTAAAGGTCAGAAAGAATTTTGCAATGTCGACCATGCAGGTTGTTTCATCCAGAACAATCATGCCGCCGGACCCCATGATGGCACCGGTCTTATTGATCTCATCAAAGTCTATCTTAATATCGCCCATGCTGGCAGGAATACACCCGCCTGACGGGCCGCCCATCTGCACTGCCTTAAATTTCCGGTCGTCCTTGATCCCGCCGCCAACGTCAAAGACGACTTCATTGATGGTCATTCCCATGGGAACTTCAGCAAGGCCGCTTTTCTTGATCTTTCCGGCCAGAGCAAAAACCTTGGTTCCCTTGGATTTCTCAGTTCCACGGGAAGCATAGGCTTCCGGACCATTCAGAATAATCCATGCGATGTTCGCAAATGTTTCCACATTGTTGATGTTTGTCGACTGATCCCAGAGCCCTTTGTTGGCAGGGAAAGGAGGACGAATCCGAGGCACACCGCGCTTGCCCTCGATGGAAGCAATCAACGCGGTTTCCTCTCCACATACAAATGCGCCGGCGCCCTGCTTGATTCGTATTTTGAAATTGAAATCTGTTCCAAAGAGCTTTGCCCCGAGAAGGCCCCGTTCCTCACACTGGGAAATGGCGTCCTTCAACCGTTGAATTGCAAGTGGATACTCGGCCCTGGCATAAATGTACCCTTCGTCGGAACCAATAGCATATCCGGCAATCATCATACCTTCCAGAACCGAGTGGGGGTCCCCTTCAAGGACAGATCTATCCATAAATGCTCCGGGGTCGCCTTCATCCGCGTTGCAGATGATGTATTTCTTATCCGTTTTTGCCTGACGGGCAAACCGCCATTTCAAACCCGTGGGAAATCCTCCTCCCCCACGACCCCGCAGTCCGGATTGAAGTACCATTTCAATCACTTCTTCAGGCGTATAATTCTGTATGGCTTTACGAATCCCTTCGTAGCCCCCGACAGCAATGTATTCTTCTATGGATTCAGGATTGATTATGCCGCAGTTTCTGAGAACAATCCGATCCTGCTTGTCGAAAAATGTATCTTTCTCTTCAACCACCTTTCCCTTGACAATCCATTCCGGAATCGGTTCGCCATTTATCACATGGCGGTTGATGATTTCCCGTGCCATTTCCGGGCTCACTCTCCCATACAAATAGCTCTCGTCCTTGTCAACCAGTTCCACCAGCACTTCGTCGTAGCACATTCCCATGCAACCTGTTACCTGCAATGCTACGTCCAGATTATGCCCGGCTATTTCTTCTTCAAGAGCGGAATATACCGCCCGACCACCTGCTGAGATGCCGCACGTGCCAAGACCAACCTTAATTTTCATCAATCGCGGGTCCCCCTTTTCAATTTGTTACCTGCCGTAATAAGCGGCAGTGTAACAACTGTCTGCCATACATAAATCCAATTTTTTCTCTTCCTGCAATCTTTACTCAAACGGAGAATCAAAACCACTCACCGGTTTTTATAGTCTCTGAGAATCTTTTTTATCTTATCCGGCGTCAGGCTCCCATGGGTATCCTCATCAATCATAACCACCGGTGCCATGGAACAGCACCCCAGACACGCAACAGACTGCAGAGAAAAAAGACCATCGCTTGTGGTCTCCCCAACTGTAATCCCTAACTCAGCCTGGAGTGTCTTCAACAGGTCCTTTGCGCCATTGACATGGCAGGCCGTGCCTTCACATATCCTGATCACATATTTCCCGAGGGGTTTTAAACGGAACTGTGCATAAAAGGTAATGACTCCGTAAATATCCGCTGCCGGGATACCGACGACCTCGCTGATGTAGTGAATAGCTTTCTCCGGAATATATCCATAAGTATCCTGAGCTGACTGGAGCAGAGGAATCAATGATCCCTTTGTCTTACGTTTATTGATCAGATCAACTTTGAAATCTTCCACGCTCTTTTCTTTCAGCGCAACCGGCTTCTTTTCAGACATGTAATCAGGCTCCTTTTTATTCGCATAATCGCAATCCACGTTCCCATTATAAGGGGAATATTCTCATTTGCAACTCTCAAAACACAAAGAACCCCCGGGTCCAATAAACTGGATCCGGGGGTTCCTGAACAGCATAGAAATCAGTATTTACATTCCAAGGAGATTGACTACCGGGTATTCCTTAACCCTGAGTACTCCATCCATACTTATGATATGTTCCTCAATGAACTTATCAATGTCACTGTAGAACCTGCCATGGAGAAATACGACCAGGTTGTAAGTGCCTGTAGTGTAGTCACAGTAAACAACATTTTCATTCAGTCGCAGGGAAGGATATATCTTTTCCAACTTATCCTTTTCGATTTCAAGGAGAAGATAAGAACATACAAGATTGCTCATTTCGCGGGCATTCTGACCATCTTCCTTTCCATCATTCAGCGCATCTTCAGCAGCATGAATCACATTTTCCAGGGCCTCACTCAGAACCGGTGGTTCCAGGTTCAGAACTTCAACTTCCTCAACACCTTTCACAGCTTTCACTTTCTGTTCAATTACATCATTGAGCTCTTCACGAGTGTCTGCCTGAATCAGCATGAAAATATCATATTCACCCTTGGTTGCATCACAGTACAGCACATTGTCCATGTAGAACAGTTCCTGATAGCTTTCAAAGAAGTTTTTTGATTCGTCCAGCTTCAACAGCAGATAGGCAGAAACGGAGGTTTTCGGTTCCACGGCGCTTTCAGTGGCAACTTCAGATACGAGACCCTGTTGTGCCATCACAGTTTCGAAACGGTCGGCCAGTTCGTCTGTGCTTAACGGCTTTTCCAGAAGGGCTGTGACTTTGAGATCACGAATTTCAGTTGGATTCAGTTTATCCGCATAACCGGTGATCAGAAATACAGGAATGTTCGGATACTTAAAATTGATTATCCGGGCCAACTTCGTTCCAAGAATATCGGGCAGCTGAATGTCCAGAACCACTGCGTCCGGCATTGCACCGTCTTTTTCCAAGGTCTCCATTCTCATGAGAGCGCTCACGCCGTCTCCACAGGGATCCGTTTCGTAGCCGCGCTGGGCCAATCCAAAAGACAATGTTCTTCTTATAGATGATTCGTCGTCCACCAGTAAAATTCTTTTTTGTTCTTGCATCTCATTACCTCCAAAGTAATAATTCATGACACGGCTTTATATAGCAAGTCCGATGCCAAGTTTTGAAATAGTTTCTTTTCTTTTATTTATGAAACAGGCAACAAAAACCCACTGTAAGGAGGATGAACAGATTATGTCAAAAAACATTCAAGATGTTTTTTTTCTATGAATTAGCATCCCGTCTAAAATCTTTACGGTATCCACTACTGGCTAACACACAGAAATATCTAATGATCTATGTGGCTATTTTTTTAACGTTAAATATTTTAACAGCCAGTACAGTGGATTGTGCTGCTACCAACCTGAAATTCCCGTCAGAAAACTTTATTGAAATGAATAAAAGTAGAAAAGAAATCGTAACACTATGGAGAGTTGCCAGTTAAGTTGGAGAATCCCACTTAACAGCAGATAACCCATACTGAAGGAGGATACTGGATGGCACAGACTAATAGTTGGATATGCCCGAAATGCGGCAACACACAGTTTGAAACGGATGTAATGCGAGCAACCGGTGGCCGGTTCGCTAAGATCTTTGACGTGCAAAACCGTAAATTTACAACGCTTACATGCACACACTGCAAGTACACCGAATTTTACCGGGGGGACACATCTACTC
>CBEUWV010000025.1:0-12710 GCA_965546895.1 uncultured bacterium | reverse complement strand
ATCGATCACATTCACACCCCACCGTGCAGGTGGGTTTTCCGCAGCTGTATTCTTCACCGTGGTCATAGAAAATTTCGGAACAGGGACCGCAGGGCCCCACGTCACCCATCTGCCAGAAATTGTCTTTTTCACCGAAACGGAAAATTCGGTTCGTGGGGATTTTCATTTTCTTGTTCCAGATATCAAAGGCTTCATCATCGTCCTGAAAAACAGTAACGTAGAGACGATCCAGGTCTATTTTCAAAATCTCGGTGATAAATTCCCATGCGTACCCTATGGCCTCTTCCTTGAAATAATCGCCGAATGAAAAATTTCCCAGCATCTCAAAAAAGGGATGGTGACGTGCGGTTTTCCCGACATTTTCCAGGTCATTGTGCTTACCGCCTGCCCGGACACATTTCTGTACCGATGTAGCTCGACTGTACTCCCGCTTCTCTGCCCCGAGGAAAACCGCCTTGAACTGGTTCATTCCGGCGTTGGCGAAGAGCAATGTGGGATCCTGCGCCGGTATCAGTGAAGAGCTCGCCACAACATGGTGGTCCCTTTCTTTAAAATAATCCAGAAACAACTGTCTCAGCTTTTTCCCTTCCATATACTTCTCCCGTCGTTCAGTCCAGATCCGGTCCCTATAATAGCAGACTGCGGCCCTAAATTGAATTGTTCGGCTCAATACTGGCAGGGAAATGGCAGATACGGAGTAAAAGGAAACAGTAACGAGAAAAAAGGGATGAGAATGGGGTAAAATGTGCAAAGGAGGCAATTATGTACCTGGGAAAAGGGAAGTTTCCACCTGTAAAATTCTTTGTGTCGGTGATTTATAGTAATCCGGAAGACTTGAAGGGGGTAACTTCAGCGATTCGGGAATCCGTGGGAGAGATTGGCTCAGAGTCGGAGCCATTTCCCTTTGATTTTACGGATTACTATGCGTCTGAGATGGGGTCTCCTCTTTTTCGTGTGTTTCTCCCGTTGGCACGGATGGGTTCTGCCGATGGTATTGTTTCAATTAAAAAAGCCTGCCTGGAGCTTGAAGCCCGTTTTTCCCGGAGCAACCGGAGACGGGTGAACCTGGATCCAGGGTATATTGACGTGTATAAACTGGTGCTGGTTTCGGAAAAGTACATGGGGCACAAGATTTATCTCGGAGAGGGGATCTGTGCGGACATGGTATTGCTCCTGGGGAAAACAAAGGTCACGCCTTTCCGTTGGACTTTCCCGGATTTCAAATCTGGACGCTATGACGGGTATATTCTGGAGCTCCGCCGAGCCTATCTCCGCCAGTTAAGAAAGGCAGGGTTCATACCGGATGGTCAGATTCCGAAAGCGTGAGATTGCTCACATTCGGGGAAATATCCAAAGCTTTCTTCCGAATTCAGTCCGCTACTGTTGGCTTTTGTGTTATGATCCTGATAAGAACGTGCCGGAATCAGGGGCAGGCAAAGATTTAGTTCCTGTTTCTTCACGTCCATTCTTTCTGAAAGGATGTAAATGAAACATATATTGGTTACAGGCGGCGGTGGTTTTATTGGTTCTCATCTGGTGGAAAGCCTTCTTGAAGATGATTTTGATGTTGTAGTTCTGGACGATCTGTCCTCCGGCAAGAGGGAGAATCTTCCTGACGATGAAAGGCTCCATTTCATCCAGGGGGACGTCGCCGACCATGGCCTGATTGATGAAGTTTTTGAGCAATTTACCTTCACGCATATTTTCCATCTGGCAGCCATTGCATCTGTTCATGAATCCGTAACAAACACCTATCGATGTCACCAGGTTAACTGTGAGGCTTCCCTCTATCTCCTGGAAAAGGCCCGCAGATGTTCAGAATTGAAAAGAATGGTATATGCCAGTTCAGCGGCTGTTTATGGAGACGACCCCGCCCTGCCAAAGTCGGAAGATTCACCTATCAGACCCATTTCCCCATACGGAATTGACAAATACACTGCAGAGCAGTATATGCTGACATACAGCCGTCTTTACGGGGTACCGGCTGTGGCACTTCGATATTTCAATGTGTATGGACCGCGTCAGAACGGCGGTTCCATGGACGGAGGTGTTGCCTCTATCTTTCTGAATAAATTTCTTTCTGACAAACGACCGGTGGTCACTGTGTATGGGGACGGACAGCAGACCCGGGATTTTGTTTACATCAAAGACGTAATCGCTGCCACCCGCTTTGTCATGGGCCATGAAACGGCCTCGGGGAATGTGTACAATGTCGCAACGGGAAGGGAAACTTCCATTTTGAATGTGATTCAGGGACTGGAAACGATTACCGAGCAAAAGGCACAAATCCTTTTCTCTGAAAAGAGGACTGGAGATATTGAACGCTCCTTCGCGAACATTTCCCGGCTTCGAGCTCTTGGCTTTACCCCTCAGTATTCTTTACTGGCAAGTCTGCGTGAATACGTGGCAGCTACCGGAGAGATCAGGCATCCAAAGGCCCGCTGATTTTTCTGAAAGCTCAGATTCCCGATATACAGAGTTTTAGATTATCTATGCTTCAGTAAACCATATACTGCATAGTGTGCAAAATACCAGGCACTTTTAACTCGCCCCAGTCCTTCCAATTCTCTGTAAACCCGCCACTGGTACCGCGCCGCATCCGCCTTGTTCCGTGAAATCGAGCTCCCATGAATCCGGTGATATGCCAACACCCGGTTCAGGCCCCGTGCCACGTGGCCGTCACGGAGTATCTGCAGCCACAGAGCGTAGTCATGCTGAAGGCGGATGTCGGGAAGCATTTTGTTTCCAACCTGATCCCGGTCAAATATCGCGGTCAGCATGCCAATACTGTTTGTTTTTAACAAATCTTGATACCTTACCTTTTCCGGAACTTTGACAATACCTCCCAGCTTTCCCGCCGGGTCCATCTTCCGGTATGCGGTAAAATTCACTGCCGCGCCTGTTTTCTCCATGAAAGACAATTGCGTTGTCAGCTTTTCAGGCAACCAGACATCGTCACTGTCCAGGAAGGCGATAAATCTTCCAGATGCCTCTTTAATTCCCGCATTTCTGGCACCGGCAGATCCCGCGTTAGACTGGAGGAAAAGAGGCTTAACTCTCTGGTCCTTTGAGGCCAACTTTCGGATAATGTCCCTGGAAGTATCGGTGGAATAGTCGTCAATCAGTAAAAGTTCCAGTGAATCATAGTGCTGAGAGAGGACGGAATCTGCTGATTCTTCCAGGAATTTTTCTGAATTGTAAACCGGCATAATCACGGAGACTGCTGGTGCCATGAGGCCTCCAATTTCTTCTTTCAACTCCACTATACCGGAAAAATGGAATGGAAAGAAGCCGCAACTGTTATATACGGAACACACAGTACAAAACAAGATGAAAATCTGCCGGCAACATGCACAGTGTGATTATCCACGAGATTCCTTGAGGGCTGCATTTGTTGTCTGGTAAAATGAGATCAGGGAATTGATATTTTACAACAGGAGGATGAGATGCCAAAGATCGGTGTTTTGCTTTCAGGGTGCGGAGTTTATGATGGGTCAGAGGTTCACGAAGCGGTACTGACCCTGCTGGAATTGGATAAAAGGGATTGTGAAGTGGTAATTGTGGCCCCGGACAAAACCCAGATGCATGTGATTAACCACTTGACGGGTGAGGTGATGCCGGAAGAGGAACGTAACGTTCTGGTGGAATCTGCGAGGATCGCGCGGGGAGTAATTACAAATATCGACTCCCTGAATCCGGCTGATCTGGATGCGCTGGTTATGCCCGGCGGTTTTGGCGCGGCCAAAAATCTGTGTGATTTCGCTGTGGCGGGAGCAGAGGCCACTGTGGACCCTGCCGTTGCACGGTTGCTGAAAACTATTCACGAACTGGGCAAACCCATTGCGGCCATCTGCATATCGCCGGCAGTGGTGGCCGCTGCGCTTGGTGAAATCACCCCTGAGTTAACCATTGGAAACGATAAAGCCACTGCGGAAGCTCTGGAAGGTATGGGTGCACATCATTTCCAGTGCCCCGTGAAAGGGTTCCACGTGGATGAAAAGAACAAGTTGATTTCCACCCCCGCGTATATGTTGGGGAAACGCATATCAGATGTGCATGCGGGAATTTCCAACATGGTAGACGCATTGATGGAAATGATCTGAGCCTCAGCGATTGCGGTGTCGCGAAAAGTGGGAAGGCCCTGTTCTTTTTGAATCAGTTAGAAGTTCCTTCCGGATTTTTTGGATGTTTTTCTGTCTTTGCGTGCTTTCTGAAGGCATAGAAAACACCCACCAGAACGTAAAAAGGGAGTGCAACCTCAGCATCTTTCAACGTACATTCGGTAAGGCCTTCAGCGTGAAAGGCGAGGAAAGCCATAGCCAGAGTCAGAAAAATGGCTTTTTGCACCGGGTCTCGGGAATTCCGCCAGGACTTGTACATGTCCCAGCCTACGCGTCCCCAGAATAGCAGAAAAATGATCAATCCTATCGCGCCGGTGGTGGCGGCCGCCTCAAGGATATTGCAGTGGGTATGGTTGTAGCGAACCAGAAATCGATGAGATTCATCCGTATGCGTTATCAGGAATTCACGAAAATTTCCATATCCGATTCCAATAATCGGGTGGCTTTCCACTGCTTTCATTCCGTAATGCCAGATTTCCACTCGCTCTTTTCCGGATTCCTGACCAATCTTGTGAAAGCGCCAGAAAAGGCGGTCATTATAGTGATTTGCAACAAGCCCCAGAATCAGGACCAGTAATACAGCGATGACGCCTCGTTTGTTAAACAGTTTCACCATAAGCCATGTCCCTGCAACCACCGCGACCACAAGGGGAGTTCGAGTCCTACTTGAGACAATTCCGGCGAGGATCAGCAGGCTGGATGTAAAAGCAATCAACCGTAAACGTCCGGATCGGGTCAGCCATGCCGCAAAAATCGCAGCCATAAGGCCAAAAGTAAGTGCTTCTCCCAATGTGTTGGCCTGCGAAAAAAAGGCTCTGGAATGAACGTAATAGCCTTTCCAGAAGAAAGGTTTTGACAGGGTTTCTCCGAAAAACACCTGCAACACGGCGTAACCGGCAGCCAGTGTGGATGCTCCCACAAATAATCCAAGGAACTCCTTCCAGCGCCGTCCAATCAATGGGGCGCTAATCATCACAACGGGAATGACTATCATAAAGAAATGACGACGGATCCATGGAAGGGAAACGGAAATGTCGGGGGAATTGATCAGGGACAAGAAAGGGACGAACAGCAAAAGGGTAAAGAAAACCACGTGGGATTTGTCCCAGTTCCCGGTTTTCCACCCGGGATATTTCAAAAAAATGGGTAAAGAAAGAACCAGTAACCCAAGAGATATTTCCATTCCGGAGATGGAGAGGGGTATGGAAACACATACGAGGGCATAAACCAGGGTTAAGAATATTGCATACTTCTCATTCTTCATGGAAAAAGTATAGCAGAGAATGAGACGGCCAGTTGTCCAAAACTGGCAAATATCGTTCAATTTTGTTGAAATTCCCTTTGACCCATACGGACGGGTGCCGAAAATGGCCTACTCATAGTATAATCATCACGACAACTCAATATCGGCAACGTGAAGTTGCTATGGGGAGGCGAATCTGGTTAATCAAGTCTTTGGATTGGCAACTTGGAAACGGGGAATTGTTCTGGGAATCATTGACGCCCTGGTACTTTCATGTTCTCTTACCTTCACGACGCATCTATTGCAGGCTCCCATTGAACCAGCTTTTCGAATCGCAATCATAACCGTATTTTACATATTGTTTCTCTACGCCTTTGATTTTTATTCTCCTCGGCAATTCGACCCCGGCAGAAATTTATACGCGGTTTTTCTGGTCCTGCTGTTTTCGATTTCCCTTTCCGTGCTGTTGAGCTATGCTCTGTTTTTTCGCCCCATCGGCAGAAAAATCCTGCTCCTTCATACCTTATTTGCATTCTTCTATCTCTTTTTCAGGGGGAAATTCCTTGCCGGGGCAAAAAATCATATTCAAAACCGGTTCCTGCTGGTGGGGATTTCGGCCAAAGAATTGACCCCCGAAACCCGGGAAAGACTATCTGAACACGGGATGATTCTTTCCCTGTCCTCGAATGAGAAAATCCCTCCTGCAACCGGTCCGAGCAAGGATTTTTACATTGTGGAACAGGTGGATAAATTAAAAGAGAATGAAATGCACAGGCTTTTACTGGAGAAATTGCAGGGACGACACGTTTTTACACTGGCTGGATTCTATGAATATTTCTTCAGACAGGTGGCAGCCGACCTGGTGGACAGCCGGTTCTTTTTTGAGCCCACCGGTTTCAATCGGGCCATGCGCAGATTCCCCATGGCGGTGAAACGAATTTTTGACCTGATTCTGGCCGTGGTCCTGCTGTGTCTGACCGCACCCATCATGTTGCTCACAGCCGTGGCAATCCGGCTGGAATCCAAGGGGCCGGCGCTCTTTCGCCAGAACCGGACCGGCCTCCATGGGGAACCATTTACGATTCTGAAATTCCGTTCCATGCGAAATGATGCGGAGAAATCAGGGGCCCCCCAGTGGGCGTCTGAAGATGACCCGAGAATTACCCGAATCGGACGCTTAATCCGAAAACTGAGGATTGATGAATTGCCCCAGCTAATTAACGTGATTCGGGGGGAGATGAGCTTTGTTGGGCCCAGACCGGAACGGCCGGAATTTGACACTCAACTGAAAGCACAACTTCCCTTCTACGTATTTCGCTATCTGGTCAAGCCCGGTATCACCGGATGGGCCCAGGTCAACTATGGGTATGGCGCCTCAGTGGAAGATGCACTTGAAAAGCTAAGGTACGATCTTTATTATGTAAAAAACACCTCCTTCCTGCTGGATGTTGAGATCTTCCTGAAAACAGCTGCCACGGTGTTTCTGGCAAAGGGCCGTTGAGACACATTCCACTTCAATTCACTGTCCATGTTACAATGGCCTGTAATTAGGTGAATTGGAGGGGTTTCCTTGTTGTTTGACCGTAAATTCCGCTACAATATTGTTCAAACCGGCCTGGTTCAGGTATTCAGTCTGGCTTCTTTTGTAATTCTACTTGTCTTTGTACTTCCCCGGTTTATCTCCAAACCAGATCTGGGGTTATATGTGACCTTTCGGGCGTTGATTGCTTCCCTGTTTCCCCTCTATACAGTTGCGCTGGATATTGCACAGGCACGATATCTGGGTTATCACACAGGTGAATCCGAAGAACAGAGGAGTGTCACCTCAACAGTTCTGATTGTTTTCTTTATTGTTGCAATTATCTCCACCAGCCTTCTTTTTCTGGCAAAGTCTTTTATATTGAATCATTTTTTTGACCACAATATCAGTATGTTTTACGCGTTGACAGCTGCGCTGATTTTCACAGGAACATACCGGATTTCTTATACCTTCTTCCAGGGACACAAGAAAATGAAGTGGGCAAATGTGCTTCAGTCAGCAATCTTTATCCTCGGAAATCTTCTAACGGCCATTTTGATTACAACAGGAGTAATAAGCGGTATTACCCAAATCGTCTGGTTTGTAGCACTGCTGCCGGGTATTTCCATCTTTCCATTCATCTACATTCTGGCAACTCAATGGGTGAAAAACTTTGATTTCAGAAAAATTCTGGTTTACGCCCTGCCCCGTGTGCCCCATTTGTTTATGACAGGACTGATTATGTCTTCGGCCGTGATGCTGGCCAAATATTTCTATTCCAGCTCGCTGGCTGGCGATTTTGGAATTGCCACTCGATTTTTTCAACTGGCCGGCACATTAGCCTATGCATTCAACATGGTACTGTTGCCAGGGGTTTCCGAACTCTGGGGGAAGGGAGCCAGGGATGAGCTGGCCCGCTCTCTTTCACGATATGCGGACCTGGTTGTGGCAGCGGGAACAGTGGTGATTTTTGTGTTTTATGCCATGGGACCCTTTGCTATCCGCTGGTTTCTACCATCCCAATATGAATCCGGTATCCCTATCCTTCAAATTCTGGCCTTTGCGACGTTGCCGTACCTGTTCTATCTGATGTTTCGCAGCATTATCCATGGAGTAGACACCCGTCCGGTACAGGTATTTGTGGATTTGGCCAGAGGGGCTGTGCTTCTTGGTGTATTTGCTGTACTGACCAAGTTCCATCCCGATTGTCCCGCCGTTGTCATTTCTATCGCTCTGGCACTCTCCCACCTGACAGCCGGCATCTCAAGCTATTCTTACATTACCCGCCGGGTTGGCTTTCGTGGACGCTTAGGTCTCTGGGGGATTCACCTGGGAGTTGTCCTGGGGCTGGTCCTGATGGCATCCTTTATTCCAATACCTGCCATCTGTGCCTTTTTTCTGGTCGAAATAGGAGTGATTTTGTATTATTTCCGTAATTATAAAAAAGGGAAATCAGTAATTACAGTATGAAACAGCTGCGAGCCATACTATAATCCAGGTGAAGGAATTGGTTCAGGATGACTGGGAAAAGAGGAGAATGCGTGAGCGAAGAGTCAATTGTTTTTATAGGTTGGGATGGTTTTGATCAACGAAACGAGGGGTATTGTAAAATTCTAGGTGCGCGATCTCTTTATATCGGCAAGCATCACCCCAATCGATTTATTGCGTTTCTTTCGTGGGTGGGAAAAACTTACTCCAGTTGGAGGATTTTGAAACAAATCTGTCCGGATATCGTCATAATAAAAAATACTCAATGGGTAATTGCTGCAGCCCTGCTTTTCATTCGAACTCGCTTGAGATTTCGACTGGTACTGGACTCCCACAGTAGTGCATTTGACGGGGGTATAGTTTATCCGGCATTTTTACACCGGAAGTTTGTCCGCAAAGCCGACCTTTCCCTGGTGACCAACGAGGCGGATAGAAAGCAGGTGGCACGATGGGGCGGAAGGGTAAGCGTTATTCCTTTTCCGCCAGTGGATTATGGTCTTGAAGAAATAGAGTCCTACCCGCTCAGTGAGGAATTCAATATCTGTTTTGTTCACACCTATGCCAATGACGAACCTTATGACATTGTAATGGAAGCTGTGGAACGAGTTTCGGATGTACATTTATATGTCACCGGGAACCCTGAAAAATCGACCCATCCCCTCTGCGACTCCCCCCGGATTGTGCATACCGGCTTTTTAAAACGATCGGAATATCTGGGACTGCTAACTGGTTGTGATGCTGTAATGACGTTGACGACCAGAGACAATACTATGCAGAAAGCTGGAAACGAAGCGATCTTTCTGGGTCGACCGCTCATCACATCCGACTTAAAGTTTCTGAGAGAATATTTTCAGAAAGGGACTATTTATGTCCCACTAACAGTCGATGGCGTTGAAGATGGAATTCGGAAAATGAAAAAACACCACAGGCGGCTGGCCGAGGAAATGCAAGAGTTTGCACAGGGACTGAAGAAAACCAATTGCGAAAAGGTGCTGGCCATTCCCTCACGGGTTATGAACGAGGAGGAAGTAGAATGAGAGTATCCATTTTTGGACTGGGATATGTAGGATGTGTGGGTATGGGATGCCTGTCGGAATTGGGCCATGACTTGATCGGAGTGGATGTTGTCCCTGAGAAAGTGCAATTGATTAACAACGGACAAGCAACCGTGGTTGAAAAAGGATTGGATGACTTAATTGAAGCAGGCAGGAAAAACAATAAAATAAAGGCGACGTCCGACACGTCAGAAGCCATTCAGAATACCGAGTTGTCCTTCATCTGTGTTGGCACACCTAATTTGGCCACCGGGCACCTGGATATGAGAGCTGTGGAATCAGTTGTCAAGGCCATTGGCAATGCATTGGCAAAGAAAAAAAACAACAATTTTCATACAATTGCGATCAGGTCTACAGCCATGCCGGGAACCAATCGTGTCGTCGCAAAAATGCTGGGAGATATTTCCGGTCTCCGGGAAGGTGAGGATTTTGGCGTGGTATCCAATCCGGAATTTCTGCGGGAGGGCACGGCTGTTCAGGATTTCTTTAATCCTCCGTACACGGTGATTGCTTCAGGAGATTCCCGTTCCCGGGAAGCAATGCGGGCCCTGTACGAACAGTTGCCCGGAGAGCTTATTGATGTCGATATTGAAGTAGCAGAATTGATAAAATTTTTGAATAATTCATACCATGCTTTGAAAGTATCCTTTGCAAATGAAGTCGGACGTATTTGTAAGTCCATGAAAGTTGACAGTCGAAAACTGATGGAATTGTTCTGCAGGGATACTATCCTGAATATTTCTCCTTACTATTTCAAGCCCGGATTTGCATACGGTGGATCCTGTCTGCCTAAAGATCTCAAGGCACTTCAGTTAATCGCTCATGATCACTACGTAGATGTCCCAATTCTTGGTTCAATTCACAAGAGCAATGAAGAGCATATTCTGGCTGCAGAGCAATTGATTGTGCAGACAGGGAAAAGCAAAATCGGATTTTTGTCAATTTCATTCAAACCCGGCACGGACGATCTTCGTTTTAGCCCGGCGCTCGAACTGACGGAACGCCTCCTTGGAAAGGGCTATAATGTCCGTGTCTATGACCGCAATCTTAACCTCTCCTGTCTGATGGGGAAGAATCGCGATTTTCTCTTTGAAAAACTCCCCCACATTGAGAAAATTCTGTTCAATTCCCCAGATGAGCTTTATAACTGGAGCAATGTCCTTGTTGCGGGTAACGATGAGTCATACCTCCGCGAATTCTTTCAAAATCGTGGGAATCCGGAAGAAAAGGAAATCGTGGACCTTTCCGGAACACTCTATGGAAGCGGACTTCCCAGGGTTACCGGGATGTGCTGGTAGGATTTTCGCCCTGTGCCAGAGAATGAAAGCTGCTGGTCTCCACCAGCAGAGAAAATCGAACATACACTTTCAAATGATCACGTGTTTTGCACAAAGAAGGAAACTCTAATCTATTTTTCTCGGCCTGAGGGAACCGGCTCATTTTGTGTCAGGATTTTTTCTGGATCCACCCAATCACAAAGGTCTCTGTTTAGCATACTTGACAGGCGTTGCACATTCTCGCGGTACAGGTCACAGAGAAATACCGCTTGATCTCGGGAAAGCATAGCTGTTTCAGTTTCCTTATAATACCACCGCTTGAGCTGCTTAAATATGTAGTCTGGAACAATATTCTTCAGTATGGGTTTCAGTCCGCTTCTGTGAATCAGTTGATTCAGGCCAGCCACTCTCGGTTGGCCAGCCTGATTAAATTGTTTATTTGTCTGTATCGGTGTACTTGTATCTACATTTAGAAAAGAAAGAACTTGCCTCACTTCTTTATCAACACTGTGGTTAAATTCCTCAAAGAAAATGATATGAATTTGCCTTTCGGGGAAGCGCTTTAGAAAACGCTCCACCTGCTCCGCATACATGCCATTCCAAACATAATTACGATTCCGACCCCATGTTGGATTTTTCACTGCAAGGTCCTCCTTTATGGCCGTTTCAAAATCACAGGAAATTGACCCTGTTTTCTTATCCATACGGGGTTACGCAGCATAATGATAATATGGGAATTTGAATTGTATGAGTAGATGTTTTCAGCCGACACGGTTGAAGGCAGATAAGACACACTGCATTCGCCAATAGCCTGGCAACCTCTGCCTTTCTGAAAAAGGCCGAGATATTCCTCCCAATCAACAATGTGGGCAATATGTAGTTGAATTTTGCCTCCACTCTTACGAAATCGCTTCAATGCCGCATCAAGGTTCTTACGTAAATCAGGACGCAGACGATTTGGATCAATATCCTTAGCGAAATAGTTGGGCTCCTTTATGGGGCTGAGAAAAACTTGCGGGTGACTGTTCAAATAGTGATATAGAGAAGTCGTACCGGCCTTCGCGGCACCTACCAGAAAGAAATTGGGACCGGTCATAGGCTCTTCTCCTTTGCCGATGGTGTTGTTCAAGTATAAAGGAGATCTCGTTTTTTGTCGAACTTCATTGAAAAATGCAGGAGAGGATTGAATGAGAAAGGGGGAATTAAATACCTCCTATTTGGGATGTTCATGGGAAATCTCGGGGACATTTTCAGTTGAAGTGCGGGAAAAGGCAATCAGACATCCCGCGAAAAAGAAAAGCAGCCTGGACGATTCCAGCCCAAATGAAGTCATCTGGAAAAGGATCATGAACAGAGTTGCCAGCAGGTAAGGTGCACGATCAGTGTGGATGGCACCCTTACGGAATACGGCAATTCCTTTGGAAATAACACCAAAGAGAATTCCAAGAAATGACAGAAACCCTGCAATCCCATGTTCGACAAAAACTTCCAGAATTAAGTTGTGGGGATATTTTAGAAAATGGTAATCACTGAAGCCACCCAGCCCAATCCCAGTAATCCATCGCTGGGAAATGAGTTTCAATGCCAATTTGTACACAACGAAGCGAGTGGAAATGGAAGATCCTTTGTGCTGCTTGAACATATAAAAGAATCGAGTAAAGAAGTCCGGATACAGAACATAAGTGAAGAACGTAGCCAGTGTAAGGAAAATCAGGCTGAAAAAAACAAGGGCTCGTTTGCTTTTGAATACAATTATGAAATAGAAGAACAAAACCAGACCCCCGAATAATATACCGCCCCGGGAGTTGGTTTTAAAGATCAAGATTAGATCTGCGGTCATGGCAAACAGGTAGATAAGTTTCCACCGAATTCGGTTTTCCCTTACGAAATGCGTTGCCGCGAAAAGGAGTGCAATTCCTGCAATAGCAGCAATTGTCAGATAACTGCTTCCGGAATCTTTTATGACCTGCAAATTAGGAAAAACAAGGAAAACTGCCAGGCAAATCC
>CBEUWV010000024.1:0-12797 GCA_965546895.1 uncultured bacterium | reverse complement strand
TGTTAAATTCTCTTTCTGCTCATCCCCCTCTTCCCTCTCTGCGCCTCTGCGGTGAAATCTCTTTCCCCTTTTCTGTCAGGAAAGATTTGCCTGGGCTGCTGCAAGGATTGCCACTGGAACCCGGTAGGGAGAACAACTGACATAATTCAATCCCACCTCATGGCAGAAATGGACAGAAGCCGGATCGCCGCCGTGTTCCCCGCAGATTCCCAATTTCAGGTCAGGCTTAACGCTCCGGCCTTTTTCACAGGCAATTCTCACCAATTCTCCAACTCCCGCCACATCAATGGACTGGAAGGGGTCATAGGGGAATATTTTCTTTGTTAAGTAGTCTCCAATGAAAGTCCCGGCATCATCTCTGGAAAACCCAAGCCCCATCTGAGTCAGATCGTTGGTACCAAATGAGAAGAATTCGGCAATTTCCGCTATTTCGTCAGCTGTGATTGCAGCCCGAGGTACCTCAATCATGGTACCCATCAGGTAGTCCACACGGGTCTGTTTTTCGCTGAACACAGCTTCAATTTCCTTCACAAGAAGTTCCTTGAGGTAAGCCAGTTCGGATTTGAATCCTACCAGCGGAATCATTACTTCCGGCACGGGGTTCACACCCTTATTTTTGCAATTAACGGCAGCTTCAAAGATAGCACGCACCTGCATTTTGTAAATTTCCGGATATGTGATTCCGAGACGGCAACCGCGGTGCCCCAGCATGGGGTTCATTTCCATCAAGGATTCTATCCGTTGCTGCAACCCGTCCAGCGGCATACCAAGCTGTTCTGCCAGCTCTGCCTGAGCATCTTCTTCCTTGGGTAGAAATTCATGGAGAGGCGGATCCAGAAGGCGGACGGTAACCGGCAGATTGTCCATGGCAGTGAAGATCCCTTCAAAATCTGCCCGTTGCATGGGCAGAATTTTCGCCAGGGCCTTTTCCCGTTCATCCGTTCTGTTTGCTACAATCATTTCACGCACCGCCATGATGCGTTCCTCATCAAAGAACATGTGCTCGGTCCGGCAGAGCCCGATACCCTTTGCACCAAGACTGCGGGCCACTTCCGCGTCGTGGGGAGTGTCTGCGTTGGTACGAACACCGAGTTGTTTAGCTTTCTCCGCCCAGCCAATCAGCCTATTGAAATTATGATATACGATGGATTCAGAAGCCTTGCCTTTTCCTTCTACGAGAATCTGAATAACTTCTGATTCCATGGTTTCGACAATCCCTTCCAGCACTTCTCCGGTGGTTCCGTCGATTGAAATATTATCTCCCTCTTTCAAGGTCCGGCCACCGGCTGTCACGGTGTTATTGTCATAATCGATGTCGAGATCACCGCAGCCAACAACACAGGGTTTTCCCATGCCCCTGGCTACAACTGCCGCATGGGAGGTCATGCCGCCACGAGCTGTAAGGATTCCCTCAGCCACGTCCATTCCCGCGAGGTCTTCCGGCGAAGTTTCGAACCGCACAAGCACCACTTTCCCGGATGCCGCCATCTCAATCGCCTTCTCCGCGGATAGAGCAATCTTTCCACTGGCAGCACCCGGTCCCGCATTGAGACCTTTGGCCAGCAATCTTCCTGCTGAAAGGGCTGCATTTTTATTTTCCATGTTGAAAACAGGTGCCAAAAGCTGTGTTATGGCTGTTGGTTCTACGCGCTGCAGGCCCTCCGATTCCGTCAACAGTCCCTCTTCAACGAGATCCACCGCGATACGAATACTGGCAAAACCGGTCCGTTTCCCATTTCGAGTCTGGAGCAGGTAGAGTTTGCCGCGTTCAATGGTAAACTCCAGATCCTGCATATCCCTGTAATGAGCTTCCAGTTTCTTATATATATCTACCAGTTCTCTGTAAATTCCGGGCATCTCTTCTTCCAGGGACTTCAAACCGGAGTTTCCGGCCTGTTCTTTCGAAATCGGGTGAGGCGTGCGGATTCCTGCAACAACATCTTCGCCCTGGGCATTCACCAAAAACTCGCCGAAGAACCGTTTTTCCCCTGTTGCCGGGTCCCGGGTAAAGGCAACACCGGTTGCACAATCGTCGCCCATGTTTCCAAAAACCATGGATTGTACGTTTACTGCGGTACCCCAATCGTCCGGTATATGATTGATTCTCCGATAAGTGATCGCACGATCATTGTTCCATGAACTGAACACGGCACCGATGGCTTTCCAAAGCTGTTTTACAGGTTCCTGCGGAAAAGTTTCTCCAGTCTTATCCTGAAAGACTGCCTTGAACTGACTTACCAGCTCTTTCAGATCGTCGGCACTCAGTTCTGTATCTTCTTCCACATTACGAGCTTTCTTCATGTTAGTTAGCCTGGATTCAAAATGTTCAGAATCCATACCCATGACCACATTTCCAAACATCTGGATGAAGCGCCGATAGGAATCATAGGCGAAACGCTCATTCCCTGAGGCTGCGGCCAGTCCAAGAACGGACTGGTCATTGAGTCCCAGATTCAGAACCGTATCCATCATCCCCGGCATGGAAACCCGTGCACCGGAACGAACCGAAACCAGCAGTGGATTTTCAGTATCGCCAAAACTCTTGCCAAGTTCCTTTTCAAGGCGAAGCAGATTTTCCCGAACTTCTTCTTCCAGACCCTGTGGATAGTTGCCATCATTTTTATAGTAGTGAACGCAGGCTTCTGTCGAAAGTGAAAATCCCGGTGGAACCGGTACGCCCAGATTACACATCTCAGCGAGATTGGCGCCTTTTCCGCCAAGCAGATTTTTCATTCCCGCATTACCTTCCGCGCCCTTCTTTGAAAAATAATATACGTGCTTCTTCATTCCTTATCCTCCTGAACATTCGTCATATAGCGTGTTAAAGCCATTGTCAGCTGCGACTTGGCCTCTTCCCCGAGAGGAAGCTCGATTACTACATTTTCATTTACTTCCCGCAACGAAATCATCAGCATCGTAGACTTACCCACTGTCCGCTCAACCCGTTCAGCGTGGAAGTATGGCACATAATGGGAATTTCTGTTTCCTACCATGCTGATGCCCTGATCTGTTACAATCACCGCTCCATTGAACCTCTTGATCTGGCGCTCGTTCCGAAATACCCGAATTCTGGGAAGCTTTCGAAACCAATTGGACTGAACGCCAATCAGTAACAGTGGCTCTTCTTTTGCAAACATGTCCCGTACTCTGGACACGTCCATGTGTCCGGCCAACTCGCCACTGTTCAGCATCCGTTTCAGGTCGTCTGCCGGATTGGCGCCTGTCTGCGTATTCAAAGCATATCCGCACGCACCGCATTGTTTTCTTGCTGGGGGGTTATGCGCCCCGCAGAAAGGACATTCTACCATTAAAATCTTTCCACAGAAAGAGCACAGGGTAGAACCCGGTTTATTCAGAACACCGCAATGGATACACTGGATAGCACTGGGCGTAACCTGTTTGTCTATCAGAAAATTGCAGTTTGGACAATAAATCAGTCCATCATCAATCAGGGATTCGCAAAAGGGGCATTTTTGTCTCTTTGCTTCACTGGCATCTACCCGATCATCATTCAGATAGTTGAAATAGTGGTAGCTCTCCCCTCCCTTATTCATATCACCGCAGGCCTCGGACACTTCCGCGAAGTCAATTTTTTTGGAATACATGGAATGTCCAATTACCAGTGTAAGGTCCGAAATGGACAAAATCACCCGGGGGCACCCTTCGGAAAAGTTGTAAATACCCTTCAGTGCAGTTTCACTGAAAATCTTTGAGCTGTCTCCACCAGAAAGTTGAATCCGGTGTGCGATAAGCCTCTTTGTGTCCGGAAAATCAAGATTGCGCAGAAAGAACCTGACGGGAAGACGCTGCCAGAATTCCGGCATATTCCGGATTGCTGGTTCCAGCGGTTTCTGTCCGGACAGGATGAAACTCAGAAGAAAAGACCCGTTGTAAACCAGGTTCATCAGAATACGAAGTTCCTGAAGCATTTCCGGATTATGGGCAAGCATCTGACCTTCATCAATTACCACGATACATTTGACATCTTTCTGGTGCAATTCCGTCAGCTTCTTTCTCATGTTATTGAGAATACTGACTTTATCAGCTGTATCAAATTCGTCTACCCCAAACTGACGTGCAATCTCACCCAGCATTTCATTCACCGACAGGGTCGGATGATCCAGAAAAGCGATTCGAACATCAGTACCAACATCTTCTTCGATGGTCTGCATAAACTTGTTAAGGAGAGTTGTTTTTCCATCTCCCGCATTTTCGGAAATGAGCAGTGCACCACCCTTGCCGGAGACAACGGCGAATTTCAAGCGCACCAGGCATTCCTGATGCTGCTTGCTCATATAAATCATGGATGGATCGGGCGCAAGAGCGAAAGGGTATTTTATCAGCCCCCAGTATCGAAGATAGGCAGGAAGCTTCCTGGTCTTTTGCTCCGCCAATTCCGGCTCTTCCAGTTGTTCTTCCTTCTTGCCCTGCAGTTCTTCCAAATTCTTCTCCTAAAACTTCCAGTTTTATTATACCCCAGATTGGGACGGTTTCACGGGAAACAGCTATTCAGTTGACTTTGTCTTGTTTCCAAACTCATCACAAAGCTTATGAAAATGATATCGGAAGGAGCGAAACGTCATACCCAGCATAGATGCCGCATCTCCCATTCTTCCCTCGCATTTCTCCATCGCCTTGACCATGTACAGGTAGCGTACATGCCGCAGTTCCTTCTCCACATCCATCCCTTTGTCTGACAGTGTCACCTCGGACAGCGAACCGGGGCCCTGGTTGATTTCCTCCGGCAAGTGTTCTGACAACACAATCTCACCGGGCGAAAAGGCCAGCACACGCTCAACAACATTTTCAAGTTCCCGGACATTCCCGGGCCAACTGTAATTTTCCAGACGGTCCAGCGCCTCCGGGCTCAGTCTGGGGGCATTCTCTCCCAATCTTTTACTGATTGCCCCAATAAAATGTTCGGCGAGCAAAGCAATGTCTTCCTGTCTCTCCCGCAAGGGTGGCAAATGCAAATGGAACACGTTGATTCTGTAGAACAGGTCCTGACGAAATTGTTTGACCTTTATCAATTCTTCCAGGTTTCGGTTAGTGGCCGCAACGATTCGAACGTCAACATGGATATCCCGTTCTCCGCCAACTCGGCGGATCACAAATTCCTGCAAAACCCGCAGCAGTTTCGATTGCATGCTCAGAGGCATTTCCCCGATTTCATCCAGAAACAGCGTGCCCCCATCCGACAACTCGAAGAGTCCTTTTCGTGAGGAAACCGCCCCGGTGTAGGCGCCTTTAACCACCCCGAACAGTTCAGCTTCCAGCAGTGATTCCGGCAGTGCCGCACAGTTCACGGACAAGAATCGTCCCTCTTTGCGTTTGCTGTTTTGATGAACCGCTTTCGCTACCAGCTCCTTTCCTGTTCCGCTTTCTCCGGTAATCAGAACTGCGAGATCAGTTGGCGCCGCCTGCTGAACCATATGCATGAGATCATTGATTGCGTGACTTTTGCCAACAATGCCTCCTTTGTCTACGTCCTCCATCAACTGTCTTTTCAGGGTCTTCACGTCTTCCCGCATGGAGCGATTGGATAGGATTCTTTCGACTACAATTCTCAGTTCTTCAATGTCAAAGGGTTTCATCAGGTAATCCGCCGCACCCAATTTTAAAGCCTGGATGGCGGAAGCTGCGGACGCAAAAGCGGTTATGATAACGAAATCAGACTGACATCCGCGGTTCCTTGCCTCTTGAAACAAATCCAGCCCGGACAGACCTGGCAATTTGAGGTCTGTAATCACAAGATCAAAATCATCTTTTTCCAGGATTTCCAGTGCATGTTCCGCTGTTTCCGCCTGCCGTATTTCCTCCACATGTGAACGCAGGGCCTGTGACATAATCAAGAGTAGGCTTTTTTCGTCATCAACCAGCAACAGCCGCCTTGTATTCATGTCTACCCTCCCTCTGCGAGCCTGTCACAACGTGGTATTGAGATTGAGAAAACGGCCCCTTCCCCGAAAGTACCGCCCGCTTCAATCATGCCGCCCATTTCCTCCACAATGCTCTTAGAGATTGAGAGGCCAAGACCAAATCCCTTGGCAAATGTTGAAACGTAGGGTTGAAAAATTCTCTCGCGCATGTCTTCGGATATTCCCTTTCCGTTATCTGAAATTCTAATTGTAATTTCAGAAACTCCCATTTCAATTTCCACGCTGATCCGTTTGGTTTTCTGGTATTGCACTGCCTTCTCAGCATTCTTCAGGATGTTCCAGATAACTCGCTTGAATTTGCCCCGTTCGCACTTTATCCAGGCTTCCCCACTGTACACATCCGGGGCTACGATCAACTCAATTCCTTCCTTGCACCCCTTCTCAAACAGATTGGTAACTTCCGCAACCAGGTTACAAACGTTTGCTGGTTCCGACATCCGGGTATTTTCCCTGGTAAAGCTGAGAAAATCCTGAATCGTATTCCCAAGTCTGCCGATTTCCTGTTGTATTATTTCATAAAGCTCATCGGCTTGATCCGTCATGTGCTGCTCCTTGAGAAGCTGCACAGCGCCCTGGATGGAAGCCAGCGGATTGCGAATTTCATGTGCGATTCCAGCTGCCATTTCACCAAGAGACATAAGGCTGTTCTTGAAAAGCACACTCTTTTCCATAGCCCGCCATTCGGTCAAATCCCGGAACAGGATTAGAAGACCTGTAAATTTTCCACCGCTGTACATCTTCGTCATGTTCAGACCGATGATGATTCCGTTTTCAAACTCATGCTCTCCCCGCTGCATTTTTTCATCATCTGATTCCAGAAGTATGCTGGACACTGGCAGGAAGTTGTTGACATCATTGTTCATTACTTTTGCTTCATCAAACAGCTGATTCATACGAAGAAATTCACGGGCAACATTATTCATAAATGTAACCTGGAAATTGGCATTTGTAGTCAGTATTGCGCTGGGGACAGCATCTACAATCTGGTTTTTAAGAAGTGTAATTTCCTTCAGCCGTCTTTCTTTCAATTCCACCTGTCCGGTCAATCGGCGAATACGAACCGACAGAACTCCAATGATCAATGAAACTAGAAATATTGCGGCAAAATTGACACCAAGCGTATAGGGTACCTGTGTATCAGACATCGCGTGTGCTCCCATCAACGGAATGACAGCAACATATTCTAAAATCAAAAGAAGTGAGAAAAGTGCGATCGCAGTGGCTGCCAGCAAATGCAGGCTCTCCCGCTTCAGATAAAACCCTCCAAATACAACCAGAACCAGATAGAGAAACTGAAATTGACTGTCCTGACTGCCTGTAAGATAAACCAGACAGGTGATAAACACAGCATCCGTCAGGAGAAGTATCAGATAATTTCGCCGAATTCCGGAAACAAAGCAGAGAACCGTAATTGAAATATAGAACAGAAAAAGAACGACAATCAGGGAAAAATTAGTCAGCCCCGGCTCAAAGAGCTTTAAGACTGAAATAATTACAAGAATCAATAGAGCGGTTAGAGATCGAGACAAAAAGAAACGGTAGCCCGATACTTCCTCGCCTAAAGGTAGTTTATTCAATTCTTTGCCAGACATTGCTCAAATACCCGTCTTCCCGTTCTCTTTCAGACGGGAATTTTCAACTTGCAAGAAATCCTACTTCACCAGCGTAATGATCTTGAATATTGGCAAGTACATAGAAACTACAATTCCACCGACCAGGCCTCCCAGAAACATGATCATAACTGGTTCCATAAGGGACATCAGGCTCGCCACCGCAGTATCTACTTCGTCTTCATAGAAGTCCGCAATTTTTGACAGCATAGTATCCAGGGCACCAGTTGATTCCCCCACAGTCACCATCTGCGTGACCATCGGTGGGAACGCTCCCGAGTCTTTCAAGGGGTCAGAAATTGTTTTCCCCTCTTCAACAGACTTTCGTGTGGAAAGAACAGCATCTTCAATAATGGCGTTGCCCGAAGTTTTTGCGGTAATATACAAGCCTTCGAGAATCGGAACACC
The DNA here is from genome assembly GCA_965546895.1 of uncultured bacterium. Lineage (GTDB taxonomy): Bacteria > Acidobacteriota > Holophagae > Thermotomaculales > Thermotomaculaceae > UM-FILTER-49-7. Next base: position 4,840 of record CBEUWV010000024.1, on the reverse strand, counting down.
AGAAGATACGAGGGTCGAAAGGGTTCGGCTGAACCGGGCTACCGCAATTTTCCGTAAAATCGTACCGAGGATCGGCGCTTTCAACAGCATTCCATCAATCATGTGACGCCCACCATCTGTCTTATAATATTGCCGGATGCCCAGGACCATCAATACAATAAACACAACAACAAGCCAACCAAATGAAACCATAAAATGCGACATCCCCACAACAATTCTAGTTGGCAGAGGCAGTTCCGCACCCATGCTTTTGAACATACCCGCAAAGGCTGGAATTACCTTCCATAGAATAACCGCAACAATGATAATGGCAAAGGAGAATACCGTGGTGGGATACACCATGGCGGATTTAAAGGCTGCTTTCAGTTTGTAGGCCTTTTCAATGTAAATTGAAAGTCGCTGCATGATGATATCCAGAATACCGCCAGCTTCGCCTGCCGCAATCATGTTGACATACAGGTTGTCAAAAGCTTTTGGATGTTTTTCCATGGCATCAGCTAATGTCATACCGGTTTCTACATCTCCCCGAATTTCAAACAGCGTTTTCTGAAAGAATTTATTTTCCTGCTGGGAGGCCAGAGCTTCCAGACACTGAACGAGGGGAAGACCTGCGTCAATCATTACAGAAAACTGTTTGGTAAAAATGGCCAGGTCCTTGACTGAGACTTTACCACCAAAGGAAATCCTGGAGAACCCTGTGGCCTCCTTTTCCTTTATTGCGGTAACAACAATGTTCTGCTTTCTCAGAAGGGCAATGGCTTCTTCACGATGCATCGCCTTGATATCTCCCGTTCGGGCTTCGCCGGATCGCGTTCTTCCCGTGTATTCAAAAAGCATACATCCCTCCTGACCTATGTGTATTTAATCTTAGGATTTCGGTTTGGGCGGTCTGTAGATGACTTTATATCCACAACCCCCACTCCTCTGTTCATCATGTCAATCAATTCTTCCTTATTGGAAGATCGCGCAACTGCGACTTCCTTCTTGATTTTTCCCTGGAAGTAGAGGCTCGCCAGTGATTGATTGAACGTCATCATGCCATGCTTCAACTGGCCTGTCTGCATCGTCGCGTAAATCTGGTGAATCTTGTCTTCACGAATCAGGTTACGTACGGCGGAATTCGGAATAAGGATTTCCATGGCCAGACACCTGCCATTTCCACTGGCTGTCGGCAGCAAAGACTGACAAAGCACAGCTTCCAGCACAAAGGAAAGCTGGGTTCGAATCTGTGTCTGCTGATGTGCCGGGAAAATATCTATTACACGGTTGATGGTTTGTACCGCCGAATTGGTGTGCAGCGTCGCAAAAGTCAAATGGCCGGTTTCCGCAATTGTCAAAGCTGTTTCCACTGTTTCAAGGTCTCTCATTTCTCCCACCAGCACCACATCAGGGTCCTGCCTCAGTGCTGCTCGGAGCGCCCGGCTGAAGGACTTTGTATCCGTATGGACCTCCCGCTGATTAACAATGCATTTCTTATGAGAATGAAGATATTCCACGGGGTCTTCGATGGTGATAATATGTTCGCTTCTGTCTGAATTGACCTTGTCAATCATGGATGCCAGGGTGGTTGATTTTCCACTGCCTGTGGGGCCCGTCACAAGGATCAGACCTCTGGGTAAATCACACAGCTTTCCGATAATTCTTGGAACGCCAAGCGCTTCAAAGCTCCGAATTTCGTATGGAATCAACCTGAATGCTCCGGCAACAGCGCCTCTCTGATAAAAAACATTTGCACGAAATCGGGCCAGATTCTTAATGCCAAAAGAGAAATCAAGCTCCAGCTGTTCCTCAAACCGCTGTTTCTGAGAGTCATTCAAGATTGAATAAATCATCTTTTTTGTATCTGTAGGTGTGAAAGGCGCTAACTTCAACGGAATCAATTTCCCATGAAGGCGGATCTGGGGAGGAGAATTTGTTGTAATGTGCAAGTCCGTCCCATTCTGCTCCACCATCGTTTTTAAGAGTTGTGTTAGTGTAACGTCCATTTTCTCCCCCTCCGTCTAGAGGACGGTCTCTCGCAAAACTTCCTCAATAGTGGTGTTGCCATTCATGATCTTGATCAGGCCACTTCGGCGCAAAGTAATCATTCCTTCTTTCATTGCCTGGTGGCGCAAATCCATTGCAGTCGCGCCACTCAAGATCAGTTCTCTCATCTCGTCTGTAATCTGCATGACCTCGTACAAGCCTACTCTGCCCTTGTAGCCCGTTCCGCTGCATCGGTCACATCCATTGCCCTTCGTTACATGGACTTTGTCAATTTCATCTTCATTATATCCGATCCTCAACAAAGTTTTCTTAGGAATTTTCACTTCTTCCTTGCAATTGGTACAAACACGGCGCACCAGCCGCTGAGCACAGATGAGGTTTACCGAAGTCGCCACAAGAAACGGTTCAATCCCCATATTCATCAAACGACTGATTGTGCTGGGGGCATCGTTAGTATGAAGAGTAGACAATACAAGGTGACCGGTGAGGGCAGCCTTGATAGCAATTTCGGCAGTCTCAAAATCACGAATCTCACCCACAAGGACAATATTCGGGTCCTGACGTAAGAAAGACCGCAGCGCAGCGGCAAAAGTCAAACCAATTTCTTCCCGGACGTTTACCTGGTTGATGCCCTTCAGGTTGAATTCCACCGGATCTTCCGCGGTCATAATATTTGTCTCCGGTTTGTTGAGCAAACTGATGGAAGAATACAATGTGTTGGTTTTCCCGCTTCCGGTAGGGCCGGTAACCAGCACCATGCCATAGGGTTTGGTTACTTCCATCTGAAATCTTTCCAGGCTCTCCGGTTCAAAGCCCAGCTTCGTCATATCAAGCATGAGCATGTCCGAATCCAGGATTCGCATGACAATCTTTTCACCGAATAAGGTAGGAAGTACGGAAACACGAAAATCCAACTCTTTACGTTTACCCTCGAGTTTCATCTTGAGTTTGATTCGGCCATCCTGGGGCAACCGTTTTTCCGCAATGTCCAGTTTAGACATGATCTTGATTCTGGAACAAATCGCATCCCGCATTTTCAAAGGTGGCTTCATAATCTCGTGAAGAATACCATCGATTCTGAAGCGAATTCTTAATTCCTTCTCGTAGGGCTCTACATGGATGTCGCTGGCACCCCTTCGTACTGCATCTGTCAATACTGAATTTACCAGCCGGACAACCGGGGCCTCAACACTGGAAGCTTCAAGGCTCTCAATATCCAGGTCATCTTCATCTTCGATTACCTCAAGCTCTTCCTCATCAATTTCCGCAAGGTCTTCCATCACCTTGCGCAACTCCATGGCTGCCTCAGTCTCGTAATATTTTTCAATTGCCTTTCGAATGGAATATTCGGAAGCTACAACCGGTTCAATGTTCAGATTGGTAATGAACTTCAGATCATCCAACGCATAGATGTTGGTAGGATCGGCAATGGCTACCGTCAGCGTGGAACCGGTTCGGCTCAACGGGATAATTGAGTAGCGCTGCGCAACGTCCACCGGTATTCGTTTGATCACATCCTCACTGATCTCAAAATGCTCCAGGTTAACCGCTGGAATCCCGTACTGACGGCTGAGAAAACTGGTAACCTCGTCGTCGCTGATAAAACCCAGTTTCGTCAAAATATAACCCAGCCGTCCGCCTTCGGACTTCTGCACGCCCAGTGCTTCATCCAGCTGTTTTTTCTGGATCAGCCCCGCGTCCAACAACATGTCACCAAGTTTCATTACCATCGATTTTACTACCTACTTTCCTTCTATTTATAAATAGCTTAAAAAAGCAAACAAGAAATGTCAACCTCTTTATTTGAGACAGAATTCAAGAGCGGGGACAAAATGATCATTCATTAGTCACTGAGGAAAGAAAATGGATATTTTGAACTTTTTCGGAAAGCTCCATTTTTTTACTGTTCTCCAGGTTCAAACGCCGGAATTCCGGTAATGTACTGCCCTAAAATCAGCGTGTGAATGTCGTGCGTGCCTTCATAAGTCTTAACTGACTCCAGATTACACATGTGGCGGAAAACCGGATATTCCAGTGAAATTCCATTTGCTCCCAGAATGTCCCGGGCCTCACGGGCAACGTCCAGAGCCGCACTCACGTTGTTCATTTTCAACATGGATATCTGATAGTGCTTTGCCTGATTGTCATCCTTCAGCCTGCCAACCTGAAGCGCCAGAAGTTGTCCCTTCGTTATCTCAGTCAACATTTTTGCCAACTTGGCCTGCACAAGTTGGAAACGGGCAATAGGGACATCAAACTGAATCCTTGATTTTGCGTATTCTAAAGCCGCATTGTAACAATCCATTGCGGCCCCCAGAGCCCCCCATCCGATGCCATATCGTGCCTGTGTCAGACACATCAGCGGGTACTTCAGTCCCAATGCTTCCGGCAAACAATTTTCTTCCGGCACTTCAACATCTTCGAAAATCAGTTCCGAGGTAACGGATGCACGCAGGCTCATTTTGTGCTTAATTTCAGGTGCGGAAAAACCTTTCATCCCCTTTTCAACAAGAAATCCCCGAATACCTTCTTCAGTGGCAGCCCAGACCACTGCTACGTCCGCAATTGATCCGTTGGTAATCCACATCTTTGTACCATTCAGGATCCAGTGATTACCTGACTTGACAGCCTTCGTTCTCATCCCCCCGGGATCAGAGCCGAAATCAGGCTCAGTCAGGCCAAAGCAGCCGATGCTTTCCCCACTCACGAGCTTTGGAATAAATCGTTCCTTCTGCTTATTGGAACCAAATGCATGGATAGGAAAAATAACAAGTGAACTCTGAACAGAAGCAAAACTCCGGACTCCACTGTCTCCTCTTTCCAGTTCCTGGTTGATCAACCCATACGCCACATC
>CBEUWV010000023.1:0-12797 GCA_965546895.1 uncultured bacterium | reverse complement strand
TCTTCCTGTACCCGAACGTCATCGGGAATCAGTATTTCCAGGGGTTTCCCTTTCATCTCTTCAGATGTGTAGCCGAAAATATCCTCGGCACCCCGGTTCCACAGGAAGATGGTGTTTTCCAGAGTAATCCCCATGATGGCATCCGCTGAATCGTTGAGAATGTTGATCAGAATATTTGTGGTTTCCCTGGCTTTTTCCTCGCTTCGTATCCGTTTTGTGATGTTTTTCAGGAAAATCAGGTAGCCCGCGTCTCCATCGGCCAGAGAAAATGGAGTAATACAGATCTCTGTCCAGAGGGAATGGATCCGTTCACTGATAACGCGAATCTTGAGATCCGGGATTCCATCCGGGTTTTCCCTCAAAATTTTCACAATCCGATCAAATTCACCTTTGCCTTCTTTCAGAAATTCCCAAATATGAAGGCCCTTTGCTTCTTTTTCCGGCATACCAAGCAAATGGATTGCGCTATGGTTGAGATAATTTACTTTACCATCCTTCCCGACTTCCAGGATGGCCAGTCCCGCGTGCCTGAAAAGCTGCTTAATTCGGCTTGCCTGCTTCATTTACCAGTTCCCTGACATAGACAAAATTGACCTTCCGATCCAGGAGAGGCAGCTCTTTCGCAAGTACACCGACAGTTTCGGGATAGTTGTGGCCGATTACAACAACATAACCTGTTTTTCGTGCGTCTGTTATCGCAAGTTCAAGTTGTTTTCGAATGTCCTTGGGTTTACGGCTATTGTCCAGAAATACGTTCCGTGCCAAAGAAGGAACTCCGGCATTTCTGGCCTCCTTAAGGGCCACCGTGTGGGCTGTCGTGCGGGAATCAATGAAAAAGAAATCGTTTGCCTTCAGTTTTCTCATGACAACCCGCATGGTAAATGGAACGGAGGTTGCCTTTGATCCCATGTGGTTGTTCATCCCCACCGCGTACTGAATGTTGTCAATGGCAGCCTGAATCTTTTTTTCAATCAGGTCCCGGCTGTCTTTCTCGAAAATGGCTCCAGGCCCGGGGTCTTCTACGGGGTAGCGATCCGGCTCCATCGGCATATGAACCATCATTTCAAAGCCTCTGCCCCGGGCAAGTGCTGCACACTCCCTGGAATATCTCCGAAAAGGAATGATAGCGAAAGTCAGGGGATACGGGATGCTCAGTGCTTTTTCGAAAGTGGTCATATGCCCCAGACCGACATCGTCCAGGATGATAGCTACTTGAGGTTCACCTTTATGGGTTTCGAGCAACGTCTTTTTGGCCGCAGAATGTGTGGGTGGCCTCTTCTTTCTGACAATAGTGCGTGTATTGGCTTTTTTTGCCGCTCCCTCAAGGACAATTCGATATGTCTCAGTCCCCGAATTCAGCAATATTAAGCGGCTGCTTCCGAAATATTTAACTGAAAGATGGGCATTCATTCCCTTAATTTTCTTTTTCAATATTTTTTGAAATCGGTCGGCGACCGTTGGGTTCATTGAAGTGCGGAAGACCGGATGCCCGTTGTCCCCGATTCGGCTGTCAACTTTGGTGGCGGGAATTCCCACCTCCGAGAAAGACAACAGCACGAGTTCTCTGGCGCGCTTTTCTGATAAAACCGGCTTCTCTGAGAAAAAAGCCAGGTATGTAATGGCGCTCAGTAATGCCACAACGATGGCGGTGAGCACAATCCGAAGAACCATCGGTGCCCTGGAAGTGGTCTTCTTTTTTGAGGAACGATTAGGCCGCCGTTTTTTTACCATTCGCTTTCGGGGTCTCTTTCTTCATTAAGTTCATGATTTTATCGGCAACTTCCGAATCGTCAATATACGAACGGACATCGGGCTTCAATCCTTTCTTTGTGATGGGGCTGTAAAATACAGTGGCCAACTCAACGTAGGCGCCATCGTCAAGTTGAAGTACCTCAGTATCAAATGCTTTTCCGGATGTGCGGGTACCGACCAGCGTAATACCGGGTCTGTCTTTCAGCAGATTGGCCAGTACGGCTCCGGCGTTCATTGTGAATCCGGAGGTGAGGACAAAGAGATGGGGATGAGCAAATTTTGGTGAATTTTCTCCAGGCCGTGCTGAGATCGTGTTTGTTTCTCCCTTCCGCCTGGCGGTAGCAGTAACTTTTTCCCCGATGATAAAAGCCGCCAGTGTCAGCATCTCTTTATAGTTGCGGTCCTGGGTATACCGCAGATCCAGAATGGCCGGTTTTGCGGTAGTTGTGTATTTGTCAAAGCGAGTCACAATGTCGGCGGAAAAAGAATCAACCCGGAATGCAGAAAGTTTTTCCACCATTGTGACTGAAGCTGCCGCCGGATTCATTTCCTTGTATTGAAAGGTGTGGTCGTCATCCTGTCCCTTGTCCATGGAGTAGTATGTGAGGGTCACAGATTTTCCCACCGGCCCCACAAGCATGGCTTTGATGGAAAAAAGCGACATGTCCCATGTATATTTCCCATTTATTTTCTGAATGATCGTGCCGGCAACGATTCCAGCTTTTTCAGCCTCACTTCCCGGCTCCACGTGGACAATCTGGGCATAGCCGCCCCGTTTGATTACTCGAATTCCGATCCGCCCTTTTTCTTTTAGTCTGGGCCGAATCATGTCCATAATATCGGCGGGGATATAGCTGTTCTGATTAAATACGCTTTCCACTGCCCCACGATATGCGCCCTGCATGACGCGGGCCTCATCCACCGGTTCCACATAACGGGCCTTGACAATATTATAAACCCTCGCAAACACGCCGAAAGCATCGTAGGCATCCGCCTGTTTTTTTTCGCGATTACTGATTCCCACGGCCGTTGCAATTGCAACCACGGATAATATAACAGTCAATTGAACCAATCTTTTTAACATCTTTGAAACTCCAAAACCCGGTGAAACTTCCAGAACGTGTCGGGAAGACGTCCGGTTGCGGTTTTTATTTACCCTTTCGAACCCAATCCAGCGGATTCAACGGTGTGCGTTCGTGCCAGACTTCAAAATGGAGTTCATCGTGTTCCAGCGATGCCGTATCGCCGGATCTGGCGATGATGTCCCCTGTTGTAACAACATTGTTGATTGTAACAGAAAACGAATCCAGGTGCGCGTAAAAACTGTAGTAGTTGTCCCCATGGTTCAGGATCACCAGGCGCCCATAAGACTTGTACCAGCCGGCATACACAACTACACCATCATAGAGAGCGTGAACCGGGGTTCCCTGAGCCACATGTATGGTGATGCCATTGTTTTTCAACCAGGTCCCGAACTTGCGGTTCCGGATACGCCCGAACCGTTCTGTAATTCGTCCCTTTACCGGTAGAGAGAGCAGGCCTTTAAATCGATCCATGGGAATCCGGGACGGGTTCAGGGCAGTAGATTTGGCGGTAATGGTAGACATGAGATCGGAAAGCAGCACCTTCCGTTGTGTCAACAATTCCGTGTAGAGCTTTTTCTTTGTTCTGATTTTCCTGTAGAGGACCCGCTTTTTCCTGTATGTAGTTCGGTATTCGTGGTGCAGTTTTGTTAATTCCTGGATTTTCCTCTCCAGGAAGACGGTCTTTTCCGAAAGGCGGGCTTCCAGATCAGTTTTTTCCCGATGAAGAAGAGACAATCGATCCAAAGCTTCCCGGTCCTTTTCAGCCAGAAATAGAAACAAATTAACGGAATGAGTCAGCTCTGCCTCATTTTCCGGCATCATCACGGTTTCAAACAGTAGATAATCCTCTTTCCGGTAGAGTGTTTTCAGTCTTCTGGACAGATAATCCCGTTTCTGCTTGATTTCCAGTGCAACCTGCTTCAGGTTCTTTTTCAGGACGTCCAGCTCCGATTCTGTTTTCTGTTTCCCTTCAACAGCGGAAGCCCGTTCTGAAAGTAGGACCTGCAATCTGGCTGACAGGTATTCCACATCTTCACTGAGGGAACGGCTCCGGCTCTCCAGATCTGTCAACCGGGATTTCAACTGCCGGATGTCTTTCTGGACGATTTCGAGGTTGCGATTGTCGCAAAGGGCTGGAGAGGTCAGAATGGCATTGAGTAGTAAAAGGAGCAGCAGACTTTTCATTGCCAGGGTACCGAATGCCACACTGCCGTCAGAACAATGAAAAACCCGAATAAAAGCAGTGCCATGCAGATAGTGGTATATAAAACAGCCCGTAAGGCCGAGCAGCGACCAATCTTCGCAGCGGAGCTTTTCAAAATAGAAATCGCGTGAAAAATTAGAACAAGAACAAAAAGAATTCCCGGAACCAACAGTACACTGAAGAGCGAGCTAAACTGAATTTCCCCGGCCAGGGCGGATTCCCATATCAGTTCAAAGCCCAGCAAAAGACATACCATTGCCCCGCCACCGAACAATAATGATCGGAAGAGATCACCGGCATACACAAAACCCATTCCCGGAAACATAATGTTGTAATACATTACTTTCCGTTGATCAGGGGCCATCCCCTTCAGGACAAATCCAGTTTGTTCAGGAGATAATTTTCCGGTATTTAACAAGTCGTCTGTCAATTTCCTCCATGGTTATGGTTTTCAAACGCTCCACACTGAACTCTTCGATTTCCAGTGAAGAGAGAACGGTGCCAACTTTCACTGCTTCCCGGCAGGTCGGGAAGTCCGGTTTTCCTGTTCGGGCAACATGACCGAGAAAGCCGGCTGCGAAGGTATCCCCCGCGCCAGTGGGGTCCACAACTTTCTCTACGGGGAAAGCCGGTACCATGGCGATGTTCTGCTTATCCATAAGGATTGAGCCGAATTCCCCTCGTTTGATGCACACCATTTCCGGGCCCATCTCCAGAATTTTCCTGCCGGTTCGAATGGTATTCGGTTCTCCGGTCAGTAATTTTGCTTCTCCCTCATTCACAAAAAGAAGATCTGTCCCCTTCAGCACCCTCAGCAAATCATCCCTCGTTTCATTGATCCACAAGTTCATTGTGTCGCAAGCAACGAAGCGCCCCTTCCCAATCTGGTCAATTACTTTTTCCTGCAATGCCGGATGGATATTCCCTAAGAACACAATACCCGAATCCAGATAAGAATCCGGTATTTCGGGATTGAATTCGGCAAATACATTCAATTGAGTGTCATGGGTGATGGCTTCATTGAGGTTTGCTCCATATTCACCTTTCCAGAAGAAAGTCTTTCCAGGACGGTGTACCAGGCCTTCAAGTGAAACATTCCTGGATTTCAGCAGGTCCAGGTCGGTATCCTCGAAATCTTCTCCCACGACTCCCACAAGATTTACATGGCTGAACAGGGAGGCCCCGATTGAAAAATAGGTAGCAGATCCGCCGAGGACCCGTTCCCTTTCTCCGTACGGTGTTTTCAGTGAATCATAGGCTACTGAGCCCACAGCAACAATTGACATTAAAACTCTCCTTTACAGTCAACTTCATTTTGACAATGGATTCTACCATATTCATAATTTCCGTAGCCATCCACTTTCCGGAATACTTAAAGTGTAATTTTCCCCGGGATGGATACGGTGAACAGGAAGAGCAGGACATAAAAAAAGCGGGGATTGCTCCCCGCTTGATTGTTAAATTCTGTCCGGTTACTTTCTGAACCAGTCTTTCAATACCTGCAGAGTCACCTGTCGGCCGACCTCCGCAATAGAGGTGGTTAACGGGATCTCTTTCGGGCAGGCTTCCACGCAGTTTTGTGCGTTGCCGCATTCCGCCACACCGCCTTTCCCCATCACCGCGTGGAGGCGGTCTTCTTTCAGGGCCGCACCGGTGGGATGGAAATTGAAGAGGCGGACCTGGGAAATAATCTGTGCACCCATGAAATTATTGTCTTTTTCAAACTGGGGACAGACCTCGAGGCAACAGCCACAGGTCATGCATTTGGACAGTTCGTAATGCTTGGCCCGTTCGGCTTCGGTGAGTTTGGGGCCGGCACCCATATCAAAGGACCCGTCCACAGGTACCCATGCCTGAACCTTTTGCAGGTTGTCAAACATCCGCTGGCGGTTCAATACGAGGTCCCGGATCACCGGAAATTTGCTCATGGGTTCCAACACGATAGGCTGTTCCAGATTGTCAACCAGAGCAGAACAGGCCTGGCGGACCTTGCCATTAATGATCATGGTACAGGCACCGCAGACTTCTTCGAGGCAGCTGCATTCCCATGCCACAGCAGTCGTTTTCTTTCCACTGCGGGTTACCGGGTTTTCCTGAATGGCCACGAGGCAGGAAATCACATTCATGGCCGGGCCGTACGGAATTTCAAACTCTTCCCAGAACGAAGACGCATCCGGATTCAACTGTCTCTTGATTTTCAAGCGAATTGTTTTTTCAGCCATCACTTATCCTCCCCTTCCGTTTCCGTTGCGTGCTTGTCCACCGCGTAGTTCCGGGGTCTCGGCTTGATATAGGAGGTATCCACTTCTTCATAGGTGATTTTCGGACCATCTTCACTGACGGTGGCAATGGTTGTTTTCAGGAAATTTTCATCATCCCGATCCGGGAATTCCGGTTTGTAGTGAGCTCCCCGGCTTTCGTTTCGGTTCAGGGCACTGACGGTAAGCACTCTTGCCAGTTCAATCATCCGCTGAAGGTCTTTCACGTAGATGACTTCCTGGTTCAAAACCTTTGTCTGGTCTGTAATTCCGATGTGATTCCATCTTTCCCGAAGTTCCACCAGCTTTTCATCCAGTTCCTTGAGCTTGTCATTGTACCGGACGATGGTCATTCGTTCCGTCATCCATTTTGCCAGTTCCTGGTGAAGTTCACGGGCATTTTCATCCCCATCCATGGCGTAGATCTGATCAATCAGCGCCTCGCTCTTGTTAACGAATTTTTCCGTCAGGGCATCGAGATCGGCGACGGGCTTCACTTCGTTGGCAAATTTAACCGCAGCCGGCCCAGTTACAAATCCATCGTAAATACAGGACAGAAGGGAGTTGGCCCCGAGGCGGTTTGCCCCATGATACTGATAGTTTACCTCGCCTGCTGCATACAGGCCGTTAATGTTGGTCATGTCGGTTTCCGCGTCCACCCATAAACCGCCCATGGAGTAGTGAACCGACGGGAAAACTTTCATCGGAACCTTTCGCGGATCATCGCCGACAACTTTTTCATAGATTTCCATGATGCCGCCGAGCTTCCGATCCAGCTCGTCCGGGTCTTTGAATGACAGATCCAGATAGACCTTGTTTTCCCCGTCCAGGCCCAGGCCCTGGTTTATGACGACATCAAAAATAGTGCGAGTGGCGATATCTCTCGGTACGAGGTTGCCATAAGCGGGAAACATTTCCTCCAGAAAATACCAGGGCTTACCGTCTTTGTAGGTCCACATCCGGCCGCCTTCTCCACGTGCGGATTCCGACATCAGCCGGTTTTTATCCGAACCGGGGATTGCGGTGGGGTGAATTTGAATAAACTCACCATTGGCATATTTGGCACCCTGCAAATAGCAGGCAGTGGCCACAGACCCTGTATTGATAAAGGAGTTGGTAGACTTTCCATAGATGTAGCCTGGGCCGCCTGTGGCGACTACAACAGCCGCGCCGGGGATTGCTTTCAGTTTCATGGTGTTCATTTCCAGGACAACTACACCGCGAACGGTATTGGTGTCGTCCACGATTAGTTCCTGAAAATCGTAACCAATCCACTTTTTTACCTGCCCGGACACCTCAAAGCGTCGAACCTGTTCATCCAGGGCATAGAGCATCTGCTGCCCGGTTGTGGCACCGGCAAATGCGGTTCGTTTCTGTTTGGCGCCGCCGAAGGCACGGACATCAAGCTGGCCTTCCGGTGTCCGGTTGAACATCAACCCCATCCGGTCCAGCATGTGAACGATTTCAGGTGCCTTTTCGCACATCCGCTTTGCTGGTCCCTGGTTGGCAAGAAAATCTCCGCCATACACAGTATCGTCAAAGTGTTCCCACGGAGAATCACCCTTGCCCTGGACATCCAGGGCCGCATTGATGCCCCCCTGCGCGCACACAGAGTGGGAACGTTTCACCGGCACAAAGGAGACCAGGTCAACGGGTAATCCTTCTTCACAGATTCTGATGGTGGTCATCAAACCCGCAAGGCCACCACCGATCACAACAATTCGTTTTTCACTCACGTGCTACCTCCTCAACCCACAAATGCCCGCAGCGCGTTTACGCCGACGAATGCCAGAACAATGAACAGTCCTATGGTGATGTATCCCATCCGCTTCTGGGCTTTTGGGCCGATGGTGATGCCCCACACAATGCTGAAACTCCAGATCCCGTTGGCAAAATGGAAGGCCACACAGACAACACCGATTACCATCCACCAGAAAACCAATGGGGATGCCAGCATTTTGTGCATCATGTCAAATGAAACCTCTTTCCCATAGAGCAGTGCGGACAGCCTTGTGGTCCACACGTGCCAGCCGATGTAAAACAGGAGGATCACACCAGTTACCCGCTGAATCAGGTACATCCAGTTCCGGAAGTAACCGTACTGGAGCTGATTCGCCTGTCCGGTATACACTATGTAGAGACCGTAGATTCCGTGAATCAGCAACGGGATGAAGATAAATACCAGTTCAATCACGATCAGATAGGGCAGTGTTGCAAAAAAATCAACTTTTTCGTTGAAAACTGTCGCACCATGCATGGCGAATGAGTTTGTAAAAAAGTGCTCCAGAATAAACAGACCCAACGGGATAATCCCGAGGAGCGAGTGGAGCCGTCTGTAAAAGAAGCTGTTGTCTTTTACGGTTTCCATATTTCCCCCTATTGATGAATTAGTTCATCGCTTCCAGTTCGCCGATCAATTTCTTGACGTGGTCCACGGAAGCCGAAAACATTTCTTTTTCTTTATCGTTGAGAGTAAGCTCAATCACCTTTTCAATTCCCCCGCCGCCGAGAACCACGGGAACACCAATGAAGAATCCATTGACCCCATATTCTCCTTCCAGGTAAGCGGCACAGGGCAGCAGTCGTTTCTGGTCGTGGAGAATGGCTGTAGCCATTTGAATCGCTGCTTCCGCGGGAGCGTAAAATGCGGAACCGGTTTTCAGAAGACCGACAATCTCACCACCACCCTTCCGGGTCCGGGTAACGATTTCTTCAATGCGGTCTTCGGAGATAAACTTGGTAATTGGAACGCCGTTTATGTTGGCATAGCGGGGCATGGGAACCATGGTGTCACCATGACCCCCAAGGACCATCGCATTGATTTCCTGCACGGAAAATCCTGTTTCCATTGAAAGAAAAGCGCGGAAACGGCCTGTGTCCAGAATCCCGGCCATCCCCATTACCCGGTTCTTGGGAAAGCCGGTGATTTTCTTCATCAGGTGAACCATGATATCCAGCGGATTGGCAACCACAATCACAAAAGCATCCGGTGCATACTTTTTGACGTTGGGAGCCACGGCTTCCATGATTTTCTTGTTGATGCCAAGCAAATCGTCCCGACTCATTCCCGGTTTCCGGGGAACACCAGCTGTGACGATGACTACGTCGGCGCCTTCCATGTCTTTGTAATCATTGGTGCCGATAAGTTTGCAATCTGTTTTCATGATCGGAGTGGCTTCGGTAATGTCCAGGGCTTTTCCCTGGGGCATTCCCTCAACAATATCCACCAGAACCACATCCCCCAGCTCTCTGCCGGCAATGAGATGGGCCATCGTACCGCCGATCTGGCCGGCACCCACCAGTGCAATTTTTTTTCTACCCATACTGTTTCTCCTTTCCGGAAAAAAATGTCCGGATACAGGCGCGAACAGGGGAAAATTCGACCTTCCCTTTTTCGCAATCCGCGTTACATGTTGGCAATAATCTTGTCTCCGAATTCGGAGCACTTCACCAGCGTCGCACCGTCCATCAAACGATGGAAATCATAGGTAACAGTTTTGTCGAGGATGGATTTTTCAACACCTCTCACAATCATGTCCGCTGCTTCTGTCCATCCCATGTATTCCAGCATCATCACTGCAGATAGAATCTCGGAACTGGGATTGACCTTGTCCAGATTCGTGTACTTGGGCGCCGTGCCATGGGTAGCTTCAAAGACTGCTATCCCGGTTATGTAGTTAATATTGGCGCCTGCCGCGATACCGATCCCACCAACCTGGGCAGCCAGTGCGTCGGACTGATAATCTCCATTGAGATTCATGGTGGCTACAACGTCAAACTCCTTGGGGCGTGTAAGGAACTGCTGGAGTGAAATATCTGCGATGGCATCCTTGATGAGGATCATGTTTTTCCATTGACCGTTTCCATGGCTCTCCCAGAGCTTCATGGTCTCATCCACCTCGGAAAGAATCTTTTTCTGCTTTGCTTCATCCAGCTGGTCAAACCAGGGTTCAATCATTTTTGCGTTTTCTTCCACTGTCAGATCCGGGTTCTTTTCCTTATTTTCAAGTGCCCAGGCTTCCCTCAAAGTCACGACCTTGTCCCGATATTTCGGTTCTGCCGCCACCTGGTACCCCCAGTCCCGGAAGCCACCTTCGGTGAACTTCATGATGTTTCCCTTGTGGATAATGGTCACGCTCTTGCGGTTGTGCTTTAACGCATAATCAATGGCGGAACGGACCAGTCGTTTGGAACCTTCTTCGGAAACCGGCTTGATACCAATTGAAGAACCCTCAGGGAAACGGATATTCTTGACACCCATCTCATTGATGAGAAAATCAATGACCTTCTTTGCTTCAGGGGTATATGCCATCCATTCAATACCTGCGTAAATGTCTTCTGTATTCTCACGGAAAATAATTACATCCACATCTTCCGGACGTTTCACCGGGGAGGGAACTCCCTGGAAATATCGAACCGGTCGTACGCACGCAAACAGATCGAGAGTCTGGCGGATTGTCACATTCAGGGAACGAAATCCACCCCCCACAGGAGTTGTCAAAGGTCCCTTGATTGAAACCTTGAACTCTTTCAGCGCATCCAGACTTTCCTGCGGCAACCACTCGCCCAGTTTATTAAATGCTTTTTCGCCGACAAATACTTCCATCCACTGGATTTTCCGTTTTCCGCCGTATGCCTTTTCTACCGCACTATCCAGCACTTTCTTTGTGGCACGCCAGATATCCGGGCCAGTGCCATCCCCTTCGATAAAAGGGATGATGGGATTGTCCGGAACGCTCAGTACTCCGTCTGTGATCTCAATCTTCTCTCCGTTTTCGGGCACGGACAAGTTCTTATACATGAGGATCCTCCTATCAGAATTCAAACAATTCTATCACCAGTAATGGGCAGCGTCAATGAAAGACAGGCCCCAATCACCTTATACCCCTCTCCCCCCTCCTGAAAGACGAAAATGCACAGAAAACAGTGCAGCAAATCGGTGAGCAGCGCTCATCTTTCTGAATGTTTCCCCTGAAAGCAGACTCAGTCATGGAAAAGGGCTGAAGAACGACGCATTTCTCTTTCGGTAAGATTTCAGATGGCTTGATTCGCGTGTTTGACAGCAGAGTGGTTTCCGGTTAAAATTTCGACATGGCCCGGAACTTAATGAAAAGGCTGGAAAAATCACTTTTTACCGTTCTTCTGTCGGGAGCTGTGATCTGTACAGTAATACTGATCGCACTGCCAATCATTGAACATTTGCTGGAAAGAAGTGTTCAAAGGAAACTGAAGGAAACCACAGCCGGATTCGGACTTCAGCTGAACCGGTTTCAGGTGGTGAATCTCGGCATTACTGGAGCCCACTTCAGGGATGTAAGAATCGGGAAATCGGGTGAAAATAAACTGATACTTCCAGACATCCATGTCTCCTATACGGTAAGCGGCATCCTGAAAGGGAAAATCAGCGCGGTACACGTAGCAGGATTGACGATTCACGCACAAATAGATCGGGATGGCAAGATTCAGATATCGGGGCTCCCGCCTCTGCCAACGTTTACGGCTCACAACAAGGATCAAACCAGGACTGCCAATTCTCTGCCGTCAGTACCTGATATTTTTATGGACAATGCCTTTGTTTTTCTGAAGACTCCCTATGGGTCTCTATTGATTCCGGGCAGCCTTGTCTGCCGGTTCGAAGGTAATCTATTGATGATTCAAACAGCCCTCTTTCCGGAAGGAGGGGAGGTGAACGGGAAAGGAAGGTTCGCGCTTCCGTCTCTGGACGGGAATGTGGACATTTCCTGGGAGGGATTGACACCGGATCGGTTCATCAGCCAATTGGGTAGAGATAAATCAATCTCATTTTCGGGAACTGTTTCAGGAAAGGCCTCCATCACTCTAAAGAAAGGCAGCTCCGCTACAGGTTCAATCCAGTTAGAGACAAAAGGTGCACACGTCTCCATACCGGGTACATCGTGCACAGTGAATGCCCTTGTTTCGACAAAGATCGCCAGAAATGTCCCGGAAAATATCCGGCTTTCCGCAACTGTTTACTCGTTAGTTTCAGAAAAGATGGCGCTCGCCGCACCGGCCGCGATCCAACTGGACGGCAAAACACTGAATCAAATTCATTTTTCTGCCCGTGAAGTCAATATGCAAGCGCCGATTCCAGTCACCGTATCACTGTCCGGGCAGCTCCAAAATGTCACAACAACCCCGGCTATCAAAGGCCGCTATACCCTGCGACTCCCCGGGAACGCTACATCCGATTTATTTCCTGAGCTTTCCGCAATAACGGCCCCGGTAAAAATCAGGGGGAAATTCACCGGAAACATGGGGGAAAAGCTGCCGCACTTCACACTTTTCGCCAACGCGTCACAGCCCTTGTCTCTTTCCATGGCAAAAGGAAAGCTGGACATGGGTACGGTGGCGGTCAACGGGACACTATCAGGGAATCCACAAAATGCAAAATTTTCAGCAATTATTTCGGCAAAAAATCTAACGGGAACCGGCAAAAAAGCCACAGTCAAAGGGGACAGCTTTTCCCTTCAAGTTGCC
>CBEUWV010000022.1:0-12881 GCA_965546895.1 uncultured bacterium | reverse complement strand
ACGGCGGTGCCGGACGGCCTGGAATTGCGACCCGTCCCTTCCATCTCCCTCCGGATTTGTTGACAGTGGCGGTATGGACCGGAGAATCGGCATCCACACCGGAGCTTGTGGGGATGGTGAACCGGTTTCGGGACGAAGAATCAGGAAAATATGGAAAGATGATGAACAATATGGCTGAACTTTCCCGGACTGGAATTGAAGCAATTCGAAACTCGGATACGAAACTGTTTTTAGATGTTGTGTCGAGATACTATGAGGCTATGGCTGAACTGGGAAAAGCGGCAGAAGCTCCAATTATTTCAACGGCCCACGGGGAAATTGCTGAGATTTGCAGGGGAGCGGACGTACAATACAAACCATCCGGCGCCGGGGGAGGGGACCTTGGAATCTTGTTTTCTCGGAATCCTGACCGAATGCGAGAAGCTGTAATGGCATTGGAATCAGCAGGATATCCATCTTTTGATCTGCAGATCGGTACCCATGGCATTCAAATTCAGTCCCAAAAGAAGGAGCAATAGCATAAAATGCGATTACCCAAGTTCTACAATCTCTCTGTCCCGGATCGGCTGCTCTTGCTAAAAGACAAAGGGATTTTGTCAGACGCCGATTATCAGCTGATGTTGTCGGAGAAACAGCGTCTGACAGCGGTGGAAGTAGACCGAATGATGGAGAATGTCATCGGTGCATTCACGCTCCCCATCGGATTGGGGTTGAATTTCCTTATAAATGGAAGAGAATATACAATCCCAATGGTTGTTGAAGAGCCGTCCATTGTCGCAGCAGTGAGTTCAGCTGCTAAAACCATCAGCCGGGCCGGGGGGTTCCATGTGGTCAGTGATGAACCCCGGTTGATGGGTCAGATCCAGGTAGTGGAATTATCTCATCCGGAACGTGCACGCCAGGCAATTCTGCAGAACAAACCCGAAATCATTGAGCAGGCCAACAGTCTGCATCCCAGGATGGTTGACCGGGGCGGAGGTGCCAGGGATCTGGAAGTGGTCGTTCATACAGGAGTTTCTCAGACAGGCGATATGCTGGTAGTGAACCTGCTTGTGGACACACAGGATGCCATGGGAGCCAACATGGTCAACAGCATGTGTGAAGGTGTTGCGCCGCTGATAGAAAAGATAACGGGAGGCATGGTATTCTTAAGAATTCTTTCCAATCTCACCGATCGCGCGATGGTGAAGGCCGAGACCGTAATCCCTGTGAGTTTATTGAAAAACAAACAGAACTCCGGGGAGCGGGTTCGAGACGGCATAATCCTTGCCAATGAATTCGCCAAGATAGACCCATATCGGGCAGCCACCCACAACAAAGGAATTATGAACGGGATCGACGCCGTGGCAATAGCAACGGGAAATGATTGGCGGGCCCTTGAAGCAGCGGCCCATGCGTATGCCGGACGGGGCACTTCCTATACTTCACTGACCCGGTGGGAGCAGAATGAAAAAGGCGATCTGGTTGGGAGGCTAACTATTCCGTTGAAGGTGGGAACAGTGGGAGGAAACCTGAGATCCAATAAGGCAGTACAGGTCCTCCAGCGAGTTCTCAGTGTTAGAACAGCCCGAGAACTGGCTGAAGTCATGGGAGCCGTGGGATTGGCACAGAATTTTTCCGCGCTTCGGGCATTGTCCACTGAGGGTATTCAGCGGGGCCACATGTCACTTCATGCAAGAAGTGTCGCGGTTTCCGCAGGAGCAACGCCTGACATTTTTGAGACCGTTGTGGACCAACTGGTGGCCAGTGGTGAAATTAAGGAATGGAAAGCAAAGGAAATAATCCGTACCCTTGAAGAGAAAGAAACGGGTTCAGGTTTGAGTGATGCCGCTGAAAAAATGGCTACAGGTTTTGGAAAAGTAATTTTACTTGGTGAACACGCAGTCGTTTTTGGCAGCCATGCCATTGCGGCACCACTTTCCAGGGGGATACGGGCACGGATTTCTGATACGAAAACAGGGGTACGTGTTGTGATCCCTCGTTGGGGTATAGAGGCTAAACTCTTTGACCAGGTAGCGAACGGTCATTCCATGTACAATGCACTGGAGCAGGTTATTGCCGGACTGGAACTCTCCAGTCTCTCATTTGATATTGAAGTGTTTCCAGATCTTCCCCGCTCCATGGGGCTCGGGGGGTCAGCGGCACTTGCCGTCGCGGTGATTCGAGCATTGTCCGACCATTTCCAGTTGGGACTGGACGATGAAACTGTAAATGACTGGGCATTCAGATCTGAGAGAGTCGTTCACGGGACGCCATCTGGAATTGACAACACGGTTGCAACTTTCGGTCAATTTATCCTCTACCACAAGCCTGATATTCGCCTGCTTCAAGTGGAAAACCCTATTCCAATTGTTATTGGCCTTAGCGGCAAGAGTGGGCATACCCTTCAGATGGTAAAGGCAGTTCGGGAGAGCCGCGAGAGAGCCCCGCAACTATACGACAATATCTTCAAACAGATAGATGAACTGACGCTGGCCTCACTGTCGGCAATCGAATCAGGAGAACTGGAAACTCTGGGTCGATTGATGAATATTACCCATGGCCTTTTGAACAGTATTGGCGTCTCCTGCTGGGAGCTGGAAGAACTTGTTCAGATTGCACGAAGCCATGGATCTCCCGGTGCCAAACTCACCGGATCCGGTGGGGGTGGGGCTATGATTGCCCTTGCTCCGGAAAAACCAGAAAAATTGTCGGCGGCCATGAAAGAAGCGGGGTATCAATCCTTTGTCACCGAAATTGGTTTTCCACCGACGGGAGGCCCCCGTGAATAATCATCGGGTTGTATCATTTGACCATGAACCATTGATTCTGGTGGATGAAAACGACCGTGAGCTGGGATTCATGTCCAAAGTGGCCTGCCATCAGGGCGACGGCATTCTCCACCGGGCATTCTCCATCTTTATCTTTAACACAGATGGCGATCTGCTCCTCCAGAAACGAAGTACTGACAAAACACTGTGGGGAGGATACTGGTCAAACAGTGTGTGCAGTCATCCAAGAAAGGGAGAAAGTTATCAATTGGCCACAAACCGGCGGCTCAAGGATGAACTGGGCATCTCCACAAAACTTCAGTTTCAGTTTCGATTCCAGTATCAGGCGAAGTTTCATGATATTGGATCAGAAAATGAGCTTTGCTCCGTGTACACCGGCATCCACGACGGTCCCTTTCATGTGAATCCCACTGAAATCTCAGAGATTCGATTCATTTCACCAGATGAACTGGACCGCTGGATATCCAAATCGCCGGATGAATTCACGCCCTGGTTCAAGCTGGAATGGGAGAGATTGAGATAGGAAGGGTTGAGACGGATCTCTCTCCTCAGTTTCTCATGTCTTCTTGCTCATCCACCTGTAGAGAAGCCCTGTTGTTATTTTTCTGGTAGAATATACAAAGATGAAATATTGAGAGGTGGAATTTGAGACACTTGTGGGCATTGTTTGTAATCTTACTATCAGTTTCAGGGTTCACTGGGCCGATTTCAATTTCGGTTTCAGTGTTTCCAGTGGCAAATATTGTGGCTCAGGTTGCCGGTACAGAAGGAAAGGTGGAGGTTGTGATCCCTCCGTTTGCCAATCCCCATCATTTTACTCCTAAACCCTCCATGGCAATGAAATTGCAGAAGACGGATGTATTTTTCGGTGTCACGGCGGAATTTGACGGCTGGGTTCGTAAATTTCTGCCGGAAACAACAAAGGTCATTTTTCTGAAAACGCCGGATCAACCAAATGAGCATATCTGGCTTTATCCGGAGGGAGGCAGGCAGATTGCGCGCAGGGTTACAGAAGTATTATCCGGGATGTCCCCTGAAAGGGCTGAGTTTTTTCAGTCCAACCTTCAGACCTTCCTGAAAAGTCTGGACCAGGCGGATGAACAGATTGCGACGGAACTGGCTCCCTTGAAAGGGGCGCGGTTCATCCAATACCATCCCGCGTGGAATAATTTTGCCGCGAGATATGGATTGAAGATTCTCGCTACAATTTCAAACGGACATGGAAAGGAGTTGTCTGCCCGGGACCTGATGGACTTGATTCAGAAGGCACGGACTGAACATGTACAGGTGGTGGTAATGGGGCTTCACAAAGAAAGCCGGGCAGTGGAAACACTGATTCGGGAGATCCATGGCCACGAACTTCGCCTGGATGCCATCGGCAACCCGGAGGATCCCCAACGGAATACATATCAGAAACTCTTGATGTTCAACGGGAAGAAACTGGCAGGAGCATTCCATGAGTGAACCGTGGATTCAAGTAAGGGATCTGACAGTCACTTATGGAACAAAGGTGGTTCTGGAGAGAGTGACATTGGATGTGATGCCGGGAGAGATGGTTTCCATTGTGGGCCCCAACGGTGGGGGGAAGACAACATTATTGAAAGTGATTCTGGGAATGAAGACATTTCATGAGGGAACGGTACAGGTGCTCGGCGGGAAACCGGGGCATGTGGTCCCCGGTGAAGTGGGGTATTTGCCGCAGATTAATGAGCACCTCCGGGACTTTCCAATTCATTCACTGGATGTGGTTTTGATGGGCAGGTCCCCTCGACTGGGTCTGTTTAAACGGTCTGGGCCCAAAGACAGAGAGTTGGCGGTGGCTTGTCTTGAAATTGTCGGAATGTCGGACTTCGCCGAAAATCCGGTACAAACGCTGTCCGGCGGACAATTACAGCGGGTTTTCATTGCCCGGGCACTGGCGATGGAACCGAAGGTATTGATTCTTGACGAACCCTCCACAGGTCTGGATGCGGTATCACAGGAGGATTTTTACGTTACGTTGAGGCGCCTTCGGGACCAGCAGGGGATTTCTATTTTGATGGTTTCCCATGATATTGGCGTCGTATCAAATTATGTGGACAAGATTGCCTGTTTGAATCGCCGTATTCATTATCACGGGCCACCCGGAGATGAAATCCCGGAACAGGTGATTCAGGAAGTTTTCGGACGAAATATCCAGATCCTTGTACACAACAAGAACTGCGTGACCTGCAAAGAGGGCCATTCCCATGAGTGAAATGTTAAGCTTTGGCTTTATCCAGCATGCATTGATCGGTGGTTTAATTATTTCAGTGGTGTTCGGGTTTGTGTCATTTTTCATCGTGGAACAGCGGCTGTCGTTTCTGACAGTGGGCGTTGCCCATGCCGCTTTCGGTGGGGTTGCTCTGGGAATTCTGCTGGGGCTGTCACCGTATCTGACCACCGTGGTGTTTTGTCTGGCAGTGGCACTCTTGATATTGAAACAGGTGAGAGAGAATCGGGCGGATTACGATATGGTAACCGGGATATTCTTTGCTGCCACCATGGCCCTGGGAATTATTTTTCTTTCCATCAGCAAAAACTACACGTTTGACATTGTGGGGTATCTCTTTGGGAGCATTCTCGGCATCGGAGGCCAGGACCTGTTGATAATCTGTATCACAGCGCCGCTTGTTGCCCTGTTTTTCTTTCTCTTTTTCAAAGAGCTTGTGGCCATGACCTTTGATCGTGAAGTGGCAATCAGTGCCGGAATTCCGGTGAAAGGGCTGGAAATGTGGATGATAGGGGCAATTGCCATGCTCATAGTCATCAGCATCAAGATTATCGGAATCATCCTTGTGACGGCGTTTCTGGTGCTTCCCGCCAGTTTTGCGCTGAAATACTGCCGGAGCTATCGCAGTGTCATTGGTGTGGGCATTTTGTTCAGCGTTGTGATTTTTCTGTCCGGTTTCTTTCTGGCTTACCACTTTGACCTGCCGGCCGGTGCCACCATTGTGACACTGGGTACGGCAATCTATCTTCTTCCCTTTCACAGAAAAATGAACTGAGATTTGTTTTGTACTGTTTTTTTTACGAAGGTTTACAGCAACTTAACGGCTGGAACCCGCACTCCCGACTGCGGCGGCAGTACGGAACTTTCCTGAAGCGATTCATTTTGAGCAAGCTCAATTTCTCGCTCAGGAAAGTTCCTAATTTCAAAAAACTGCGTTTTTCGAAATTGTGGGTTCTATGGCATAAGTTGAAAGTCATGCAGCAACCTTCTCCCTCCGGTCCGGGGCCGGCGGGCTCGGACCCCCAGGCACTGAACGGGGCCGAAACTTCGTCAGTCGCAACCATCAGGTTTGCTCTTCCTTGTCCCGACCCCGTTCAGCACCCGGACGCCCAATCCGCCGTCCCTCAATTCGGTTCAGAAACCGAATTGACAGAAAATCAGGGAAAGAGAAACGGGAAAGCAAGAGAGCAAAACAGGGACTGGCATCGCCCCGGTGCCTGTCCCCGCTTTACATCCCGGTTTCCCATTGTCCCGGCATTTCTCGAAGGCCCGCCGCGTTCAGTGTTCATTTTTCGGTGTTCTGACCGGAAAAGGAGGATGGCTTGTCAAGTTCTTGGGTCTGGCCCCATCCCTTTTCTCCGGCGTGGATTTGTGGACGTGGGTTCGAATGTAGTGGTGAAGTTCAATCTGCATGGACATATATCGCAACTTGTCCACCGTTGACAGGTCCCGAAGCCTGAATTCCAGATGTCCGTCAAAATCGGAGCCAATGGTTTTATTCATTTTCATGCTCTAGTTTTTCTTTCAGAAAGGCGATGTCCTGGTAATCCTGTGGCCGTTTTTCCGAAATTGCTTCTTTGACTGCCAGCATATCTTCCACCGAGGATACGGGGAATGACACGCCTTCGGCCTCGAAGAGGATTGCCCGCTCGACAAGCTTATCGTAAGGTATTGGATAATCCAGGAACACGTCCAGCTGTACGATTCCATCCGTGCTGGTCAGTGTATAGACCAGTGCGCCCTTTTCCCGTTTCCATGTGTTTCGTTTCTCTGCTATCATCAGATTTTCAAGGGGTTCCGGAATTCTCGGCTTAAGGCCGTGGGAGCGGGCAAATTCAATCAGGTGCAGAATATTATCCTCATCCATACGAATATGAATGTCGATGTCAAACGTAGTGCGCTCCGAGCCGTGAAGTACGCAGGCCAGGCCACCGCAGAGTACAAAATCTACCTTATGTACAACCATGCTCTGAATTACATCAAACAGAAAGTTACCCATAATTGCTCCCATATTCAGAATACCCTTTGCGCATCTGATTTTCAAGAATAGATACAATATGCGGGAATGTGAAACTGCTGTTGCCTTCTCTGTCCCTGTTCTGTTCTCCCTTTTTGGGGTTCCGATGATTTTTCAATTCGATTCATCGAATTGAGGGACGCCAGGATTGGGCGTCCAGGTGCCAAACGGGGCCGGGTCAGGGGAGAGCAAACTGTCCGGTTGCGACTGACGAAGTTTTATCCTTGTTCGGTGCCTGGGGGCCCGGGACTGCCGTCCCCAGCAAGGGAGGTGGGGGGTATTATTCTTCTTCGTCGGAGAGAGGGCTTTCTTTTGTTTTAGAAACTGCTTCGTTCTGCAGAAGCAAACGGTTGCCGAAGGGATGAATGAGGTAAAGGCCAAAAGCCAATGACAGCACGGTGGACGGCGTGACCAGGAGACCCATTATCACAATGGCAATGGCCACCATGACGGTGGATGATGCCTTGCTCTTGATATCCACATCCTTGAAACTGCGATACCGTGCCCGGGAAACCATCATCAGTGCCGTGAAGACCACAAGGCCAAATACAAGGTAGGAGAAAAACGGTATGTTGACTCCATGGGGGAAACGCAGAACCATAGATGCGATCATGGCAGCTCCAGCCGGTATTGGAAGGCCGACAAAGTAGCGGCTGGAAACAGTCCCTTTCTGGATGTTGAACCGTGCCAGCCTGAGCGCGCCACATGTCAAAAAGAGAAAGGCGGCAGCCCATCCCAGGCGGCGGATAATTGGAAAGGCATTGAGGTCTGCACCGGTAAAGGCCCAGTGGTACACGAGGAATGCCGGGGCAACGCCAAAGGAAACAACATCGACAATGGAATCCAGCTCTGCGCCGAAATGAGATTCGGTTCCGGTGAGCCTGGCGATTCGCCCATCCAGCATATCCATCAGCCCGGCAATGAATATCATGATTCCAGCCATTCGGTAGTCCCCCCGCTGCGCCAGCACCATACAGGAAAAACCGAAAAATAAATTGGAGACCGTGAACAGGCTTGGGATAATAAATACCCCTTTCTTCAATTCAAGTTTCTTCAATGTCCTCTCATTTGTTAAGGTTACTTCAGGCTGTTAGAGATTCGCCCTCAGACCTCCTGTTTGTTTACATAGTCCACGATCATGGAGTACATTTTATCTTTAAGATTCAATTTCTGTTTTTTGATTGTGGCGACACTTAATTGCTCTTCATCTGTCAGTTTGCCCTTTTTCAGGAGCTGCTGTAGCTGCATGTCAAAGTTGGCGTGTTTGTCTTTGAGGGTCTTAAATTCCTTGTTTTCCCTGTAAAGCAACTCCTTAGCCTGGGCCTCTGTCAGCTGTGTCATCTAAACCTCCAGTAAAAGCTTTATACATAAAATATACACGGAACCATGTCCTTGTCAAACCATTTTGTAGCCGGCAGGGAAAAGAAGGGATTTCTCATTGTATTCTACTTATCCCACTTCAAATCCGGGACCGTTAAAATCGGTTCCAGCAACGGGTGTACGGGCCGGATCCGGAATCGAATCCCGAATTTACCAGTCTTATCCAGAACAAGATTGCCGGAAAATTCGTGAAGATCACTATCTTTCTGTTTGCCATTATGTAGAATGGCTGTTTCCACAAATTCAAATTTTCCCGAAGAGTCCATTTTTCCGAAATAGGCCTCCACCTGGATGTCTTCCGGATTGAGACCTCCGAGGTTTACAACCACTTTTGTCTGAATCGGAACGCCAATCGGATTTTCCTGCCCGGCAGGAAAATCGGTGCTGACAATCTGTACCTTGTCCCAGCGCGCTTCCACGTTGCGGAGCCACTGATTCAGAAGCTTTAAGGGTTCGTGGTCATTTTGCCGGAAAGCGCCATATTTCTCAGCAGCGGTCAGATAGAAACTTTCCATGTAGTCTTCCACCATGCGATGTGTGCTGAAAAAGGAGCAGACAGAGGTAAGGTTATTTTTCATTCTGGAAATCCATTCCCTTGGCAGGTTGTCCGATGTACGCTTGTAGAAAGTGGGGATGACCTCATTTTCCAGCAAGTCCAGTATAGCCCTGGACTCCACTTCATCCTGGTATTCTGTATCCTCGTATTCTTCCCCGGCACCGATTGCCCAGCCATTAATGCCGTTGTAGGCTTCACACCACCACCCGTCCAGCACGCTCATATTCAATGCACCGTTTGCGGCTGCTTTCATCCCGCTTGTTCCGCTGGCTTCCAGTGGCCGCCGGGGGTTGTTGAGCCATACATCAACTCCCTGAACAAGGTAACGGGCCACGTTGATGTCGTAATCTTCGATAAACACTACCCTGCGGACAAACCGTTTGTCTTTTGTGAAGTGAACAATCTGCTTGATAATATCTTTCCCTGCCATGTCTCTGGGGTGGGCTTTACCGGCAAAAATCAACTGTACCGGTTGCTTCGGGTTGTTCAGAAGGGTTGAAAGCCGGTCCAGATCACGGAAAATCAGGTCACCGCGCTTGTAGGTGGCAAAACGTCTGGCAAAGCCGATGGTCAAGGCTTCCGGGTCCAGAACTTCCCGCGCGTTCCGAATCTCATGCTGCTTTGCGCCCCGACGGTTCAGGGACTTAATCAACCGTTTCCGGGTGAACGCCACCAGCCGTTCTCGCCGGCGCTCATGAGTTCGCCAAAGCTCAGCGTCAGGAATACTGGAAACTCTGTCCCATATTTTTTCATTATCCGGGTCCTCCACCCATTTGGGACCCAGATATCGGTAATAGAGCATTGCCATTTCAATGGAAATCCAGGAGGGAATATGCACGCCGTTGGTAACATGATGAATGGGGACTTCGTCCAGTTCTACAGTGGGATAGAGATCCTTCCACATTTTACGGGAGACCTTTCCATGGAGTTCACTGACCCCATTGGCAAAGGCACTGTTTTTCAGTGCCAGTACCGTCATGCAGAATCCTTCAGACTTATCCTCTGGATGGACTCGACCAAACCCAAGAAATTCATCGATTCCGAAGCCCACTTCTTTCACAAACTGGGTGAGGTAGTTCCGGATCAGGTCTGAAGGAAATACGTCATTTCCCGCGGGGACCGGTGTGTGCGTTGTGAAAATGGTAGTGGAGCGCACAAGCAGAAGAGCTTCTTCCATGCTTAAGTTCAGTGCAAGGAGGTTCCGGAGCCTCTCCAGCATGACAAAGGCAGAATGACCCTCATTCAAGTGATATGCCGCCGGTTCTATCCCGAGTTCATTCAGAGCACGTACCCCGCCAATACCCAGTATACTTTCCTGTTGCAGGCGATGTTCAATATCCCCTCCATAGAGTTGGTCAGTTATGGCCCGGTCCGCAGCTGTGTTCAGCGAATTATTCGTATCCAGGAGGTAAATACTGACACGGCCAACAGAGAGTTTCCATATCCGGGTAGCAACCTGCCGGTCTTTCATCGGGACATACACGGTCAGTGGCTCACCGCTTTCCGGATTTCTCATGAGTCTCAGCGGCATGTTGTGAAAATCATTTTCAGGATACAGTTCCTGCTGCCAGCCATCTGAGGTTAGATATTGGCGGAAATAGCCCTGCTGATACATCAGACCCATTCCCACAAGCGGGACATTGAGGTCCGACGCTGATTTGACGTGATCCCCTGCAAGTACACCCAGACCACCGGAATAATTTGGAATGGAATCGTTAACTCCGAATTCGGCAGAAAAATAGGCAACGCGAAATTCCTTTTCCACCCCAAGGGCAAACTGGAAAAATCGGCGGTATTCCACATAGCGATGGAATTCATCTGAAACCCGTTTCAGATGGGTGAGAAATCCGTCATCATTTGCCAGTTTATTCAGCCGGTCCTGTTCGACCCTTCCCAGCATCAGGACGGGGTTATGATTGCATTTTTCCCAGAGTTCCCTGTCAACTCTCATGAACAACGTAAGCGCTTCCGGGTTCCATGCGTGCCACAGGTTATATGCCAGCTCCTTCAGGGGGGCCAGTTCCTCCGGCAGATTGGGTACAACATTGAAAACTTGCATAAGACGCCTCCGGGGAGCGTTTATCGCTCACCCCATTTCAATTTTTCTTTCAAGACCTCAAAATAATACGTTCCCACCGGTTTAATGAGGCGAACTTTTCGTTCACTTCTCTTTACCCGTAACCGGTAGGTCGAGAAAAAGCGGAACCCCAGCTGGCCATCAAAAGTAGCGTACACATTTTCATGCGGTCCATTCAGTGAAATCTCAATCACAGACCCGGCATCCAGCACAAGGGGACGGTTGGTCAGAGAATGGGGGCAGATTGGCGTAACTGCCAAGACATCGGTGTTTGGAAAAATAATAGCACCGCCTGCTGCCAGTGAATAAGCGGTGGAGCCGGTCGGCGTGGAAACAATCAGACCGTCTGACTTGTACTCTGATGCGAAAGACCCGTCAATCGTCAACTTCAGATCCATAATCCGGGCCAGTGCCGCTTTGTTCACCACCACATCATTGAGAACAGTCTCGCTGACCACGACTTCGTCATCCTGATCCAGAATTTCTCCGTGGAGCATTAGTCGGTTATCATAGGTAAATTGGCCGGCGATGAGCTGTCCCAGGGCGTGGTCGACATTGTCCACCGGCGTTTCAGTAAGGAAACCCAGGTGACCCAGATTGACACCGAAAATCGGCACCTCCCTCCGGCTCATCATCCGTGCCAGAGACAGGAGAGTCCCGTCTCCTCCCAGAACAATCACCATGTCCACCGTAGCCCTGAACTGTTCTTTTGAAACACGCTTGAATCGGGTGCTGAGCTTGCTATCCAGTGCCTCTTCCGGCATGTCCTGATAGCAGAAAGCGTGATCAAGGCCCCACTTGACCAAAGCCTTTTCAATCGCAAGAAAGGACTGGTTCAGCCTTTCGGAGTCCGCTTTTGGTTTGTACACGACACCAATCTTGTTGAAATCAGCCATTCATAACGACCTTTTCAATCTTGTTTTTCATGCTATTCAGTGTAGCATCGCCGGTGCTTTTTTGCAAATGCAGAAGGTACTCTATATTCCCTTTCTGGCCGGTGATTGGAGACCGGGTCAACCCGGTGGAAATGAACCCCATGGTAGCTGCAAAATCAATCAATTCTGTCAGTACCCGGGTGTGTTTATTCCGGTCCCGGATAATCCCGTTTTTTTCCACTTCATCCCGTCCCACCTCAAACTGCGGCTTGACAAGGATCACCCCGTCAAAAGGAAGGGAAGGGTCTATAATGCCGGGGAACACCGGAATGAGCTTTTTTACGGAAATGAAACTGACATCCATGCAGATGAACGAAACAGCTTCGCCCAGGTCTTCTGGTTTCAGGAACCTCGCGTTGAAGTTTTCCATCACCACCACCCTGTCATCCTGGCGCAATCTGTAATCCAGCTGGTTGGTACCGGCATCAATGGCAAATACCCTTTTTGCCTGTCTTTTAAGCAGGCAATCTGTAAAGCCACCAGTGGAAGAACCAAAATCAGCACATACCCGGTCTGGTATATCAATCTCAAATACATTTAAAGCATGCTGTAGTTTCAGTCCGCCCCGGCCCACGAAGGGATGAAGTTTTTCTTTCAGATAGAGAACGGTGGTCTCCGGCATCAATTCCCCCGGTTTTTCCACTCTGCGGTTGTCTGTGTGAACCAGCCCGGCCATGATACTGCGGCGAGCCTGCTCCCTGGAACGGGTCAGGCCCTGTTCCACAACCAGAATGTCCGCCCGCTTTTTCCCTGCTTTTCCCATTTTCCCTCACTCAATAAAACTGGAGTAATCCATGGCCCGCCTGTATTGTCTCACATTTTTTTCTGGTCTGTGTAGGGGAGCAGTAGGGGTAGGAGTAGGGGGGCAGAAAGTGCGAGTGCGAGGCAGAAGGG
>CBEUWV010000021.1:0-12943 GCA_965546895.1 uncultured bacterium | reverse complement strand
CGCTTTGCTCGACCGTGATTTGTGATTCGTGACTTGTGATTAGTATGGATGAACTCTTCTGACCTTGTGTTAAATTCCCTTTCTGCTCTTCCCCCTCTGTGTTGAGTCTCCTCCCTGTCTTCCTCATCCCCCCTCTTCCCCCCTCTGCGCCTCTGCGGTGAAATCTCCTTCCCCCTTTGCGCGGATTGCCTGATTGAAAATGGCATTTTCATGTTAAAATCAACGGAACATGAACCACAAGGAGCAATAATGACCACAGGAAAACGTAAATACTCCCCACTGTTCTGGTTGACAATTATGTTTGAGTTCTTCGAACGGGGATCCTACTACGGCATGATGAGTGTGCTGTCAGTGTACTTCACCGACGTTCTTATGTTCCAGAAGGAATCCGTCGGCATCATCAAAAGTACAATCCAGCCCCTCTTGTATTTCCTGCCCATTATCACCGGCGCACTGGCGGATCGGTTCGGCTACCGAAAAATGCTCACCATTGCATTTTCCTTCCTGGGGATTGGCTATTTCTTCACAGCGAAGGCGACCTCCTACGGACTGGTTTTCCTTGCATTGGTGGTAATGGCGATAGGTGCCGGAACATTTAAGCCAATCATTTCTGGTTCCATCGCCAAGCTCACGGACGAAGAAAACTCCTCTGAAGCCTTTGGCATCTATTACTGGTCCATAAACCTGGGTGCCTTTTTATTTCCGCTATTCCTGGTTCCCTTTCTGAAGAACAACATTGGCTGGCAGTGGGTTTTCTACGCTTCTGCCCTTGGCACGGGCGCCATGTTGATTCCCACAGCCTTTTTGTTCAAAGAGCCGCCTCTGCCGGAAGAAGTGGCTGCAAAGCAGAAAACGCACAACCTCAAAGACACAATTGCCCATTCATTCGAAATTATTTACAGTCCCATTGTGCTGGTTTATAGACAGCTCAAAGCAGGGAAATTTTTTGTGCCGACGCTATTTTTCATTCTGACCATTTCCATGCTCGGTATCGGACTGAAAAGCTATCTGGCAGGAAATGTACTCACCCTCAGCGAATCCAGCTACCCGGTTCAAAAAAATGGAAGTCTATTTTATTTTACGATTGATCGGGACATGACCCGGCCAGAGCTTTTTCAACCCGACAAAAATGGGGTCACTGTTTACAAACCGGAAAAAGCTGAATTACTGGACAAACTGGATAGTTTTCTGGTTCAGTTTAACCGAAAGGAAATTGAGACCGCACTGAAGAAGGCATCCACTCCAACCCTGCTGACATTTCACAGATCTGTCGGCAACGGAATTCGTCTCGCAGAGCCAAGGCTCCGTGATTTCCATATTTACGTGGGAAACAACGTAGACATAGACAAAACAGTCAACCAATTGAAATCCGGAAGCTTTCTGCATCCGTTTCCTGAGGGAAAACTCAGAAGCTTCCTGAAAGATGCCCGGAAGCGCCCTTTTCCGTTGCTGTTCGTGGGACTTCTTCTTACCGTCGCCTTTCTTATACTGATGTTGAAAGACAAGGAACGTGCCAACCGAAAAACATCTACTTTTTTACTGCTCTTCATTGTGGCAGTCTGCGTCGGAATTCCTGATTTGACACTGTTCGCGAGGATCCTCAGTTTCGCCATTTTTGCAACTGTCCT
Organism: uncultured bacterium; assembly: GCA_965546895.1. Taxonomy (GTDB): domain Bacteria; phylum Acidobacteriota; class Holophagae; order Thermotomaculales; family Thermotomaculaceae; genus UM-FILTER-49-7. Next base: position 11,315 of record CBEUWV010000021.1, on the reverse strand, counting down.
CTCTCTTTTTACAATCGAAACCCGGGATACGGAACCCTTCATCGACCATTTCCGATTTTTACTTCTGATCTTCATCTATTCCGGTTTCTGGGTTATGTACTTTCAAATGTTCGATTCTGTTTTATGGTATGTGAAAGCCTATGTGGATTCCACTCCCCTCAATGCCATGGTTAATCAAGCATTGGCAATGGTTGGGATTCACATCAACTGGTACTTTGATGTGGAACATGTCACCGTCATCAATGCGTTGACGATCATCGTCCTTCAGCTTTTCATCACAAAACTCGTGAAACACCGCAAAGCATTGACGACCATGATTGCCGGAATCCTGTTTGGCACGATTGGCATGGCACTCCTTGCCCTTTCTACCGGCATCTGGGTGTTTCTCATCGGAATCATTATCTTTTCCATTGGTGAAATGACAGCACACCCAAAATTCATATCCTACGTGGGTCAGACTGCACCAAAGGAAAAGGTCGCCATGTACATGGGTTACCTGTTCCTTTATGGCGTTATCGGTAGTAGCATCGGCGGTGTACTGGGGGCAAATCTCTACGTACACTTCGTGGATCACCTTCACCAGCCCCGAATACTCTGGCTCATTTTCGCAATGATTGGAGCAGCCACCATCGTTGGACTGGCACTGTATAATCGCTTTTTCCCCGTGAGAAAAATAGAAGGATGAAATCCTGTGCTACAATGGCCTGATTGAAGGAATGGAGGTCCAACGGCAATGATCAACTATCTGGATGCAAAAATATTGACGGTAGAAGATGATAACAATCTCAGGAAAACGCTGATGAAAATTCTGATTCGGGAGGGATTCTGTGTTGCTTCGGTGAGCAATGGACAGGAAGCATTGGACCTCCTTGAATTGCAGCAGTTCGATATCATCATCACTGACTACAAAATGCCCGTCCTCGGTGGAGAAGAATGGGTTAGAAAACTCAATGAACTAGAGGGAAAGAACAAGATCCTTCTACTTTCAGCCTTTCTGGAAGAGGCTAAGGTTGTGGAAGGTGAGGTGGGTGACAGTATTTCTAAACCATTCAAAAGAAAGGAATTGGTCAACAAAATCTTTTCCCTTCTGAAAAAGAACAATTTCCAGGGAAAAAATGGCGGAGCAACCCCAACAGTTGACTGAAACGTCTCCTCCCTTGCTCCAGCTCACCGTCACATTTGAAACCAGGGACTGGCTATTCGCTCTGTCTGATTTCCTGATGGGGATGGGTGCCGCTTCTGTTGAAATCCAGGTGAACTATCCTGTTCTACAGGTGATTCTGGCCCCATTCAAAAATCCAGAAAAAATAATTCAGGCCATACGTGAGTTCTGCAAAAACTTGTCCATTCCAATTCCTGGAATCACACTCAAAACACTTGAAAATCAGGACTGGATGGCGGTTTTCAGGAAGCATTTTGAACCCTTTGCCATGAACCGGAGCTCTTTCATTGTCCCCTCCTGGCTGAAGAAGGAATACGCCGGAACATTTGAGGGGAAACAGGTAATCGTTGTGGAACCGGGGCAGGCCTTTGGGACCGGGCTCCATGCCACCACCGCCCTTGCAGCGGAAATGATCACTGATTACGGGAATGGACACTCGCGCTTTACCATGATTGACGCAGGTAGCGGCAGCGGAATTCTGTCCTTAATTGCGGAGAAAAATGGCGCTGACAAAATCATCGCTTTTGATGTTGATCCCCTTTGCAGTACAGCGGTGACCACCCATCTGTCTCTGAACCAAAGCCCCGTAGACAAATTCCATCTCTTTATCGGAACGGAAGCAGCCATCCGACCGGACACGAAAGTAGATCTCGTAGTTATCAACATAATTGAGACCATTATCCGGGAGCTTCTGCCCTCTCTGTCCAAAATGGCCACAGATCAACTGATTCTCAGTGGCATCCTGAAACGGGATGCAGAATCATTCATTCATTTTGTCAACGAACAGGGCTTCCGGGTTATGGAACAGGATACCCGGGATGAATGGATCGCTTTCCGCTGCGAGAAAAACTGATGCAGATTCGACGACTTTTTGTGGAAAGTGTCCCGAAGATATCCGAAAGCGTATCCTTGAGTCCATCCGAACACCATTACGCCACAAGGGTCATGCGCCTGAAACAGGGACAAACGGTTGAGCTGATCAGCAAGGAAGGATGCATGAAGGCCACACTGGAATCCATCTCATCCAGGGAGACTATCGTTCGTGTACTGAGCGCACCGGAGATAAAAAATGAACCATCCGTGACCATTACACTGTTTCAGGGGATACCGGATCATCTGGAAAAGCTGGAGCTCATTGTGCAGAAATGCGTGGAGCTGGGTGTGAGCCGAATTGTCATTTTCACGTCCCGGTACACAGACGCCAAATACCACAAAATGGATGTAAAAAAGAAGATGGAAAGGATGAAAAAGATCGCGAAGGAGGCGGTTCGGCAATGTGGGCGCACCCGAATCCCGCAAGTGGATGGGCCGCTTTCCATCCAGAAACTCACACCTGATATTAGCTCCCACGATGCCGCCTTCCTGTTTTACGAGAAAAAACTGGAAGAAGTGGAAACACAGGTGAAAACCCCCTTAAAAAACATTGCGTTAATTGTCGGGCCGGAGGGCGGGTTTTCCGATGAAGAAACTATAACATTGACCGAAACACACTGCGCGCCGGTACATCTGCCTGGACGTATCCTGCGGACCGAGACCGCGGCACTGGCATGTCTTACCCTGATACAGGCCAGGTTTGGAGATTACCAGCATGTCTTTTAGCAAACAAGCCACCGGAAATTCTGCGGCTCCACCGCTGACTCTACCCGTTGGGGCTCTCTTTTCCACCGGTTCTGCCATTATTATTCTCAGAATGCTGCTGGAAGACTTGATGGAACCCCCGCAAATGATCTCTCTCGGTCTCACCTTCTATGAAAATATTGTGGATATTGGACATGTGTTTTTATGCTGGTGGATACTGATTCTGAGCCTGATTCTTGTTTTATCTTTCACCCTGAACCAGAGATTTATGAAGGTATTCACACTCACTGTCTTCGGATTGCCACTCATTCTCATCGTCCCCTTCCTGGATACCCTCATATCCACAGCAAGCATATCCGGGATTCAATACCAAAACAGTTTTTCCACCCTTCCACATACTCTCATCAATCTCTTCAATCCATTCACCGCGCTTACCGGTATCACCCCCGGCATCCGCATCGAAATTGCCATCCTCATCATAGCTGTTCCGCTTATCGGGCACTTCGTCCTGAAGCAGAGCTGGATAAAAAGTTTTCTGGCTACAGGCATGGCCCTTTCAATCATCATGGTCTTCGGCTATCTGCCGGCTTTCTATCAAATAGTCGGAATCAGGGAATTTCAGGCTTCTGCTACACCTGAGGCTTTCGATTTTATGAGGATGCTGTTTGTTCCACTCCTTGTTCTTTTCGGAGGGGTTATTCTTCGCCTTGCACAGGAACAACCCGGCGGCTGGAAACTTGTGCGAAAAGCGATTTATCCTTCCCGTATGACCGCCTATGGCGGTGCTTTTCTGGCAGGCTATTTGCTGATTCACCTGGGGTCAGCCACCACTGCAACCGGCCTTTCCCCTGCGATGGAGATGCTTCGGGTAGTCACTGCACTTTCAGGGATCTGGTTTCTCTTTCTTTCCGCAAAATTTCGAAATGATATCATTGATCTCCCCGCTGACCGCATATCAACACCAGACAGACCTCTGGTAACGGGAGAAATGTCTGTAAGAACCGCTTCCCAGCTTTCCGGAATCTTCATTGTAATTTCTTTTCCACTACTTATACAGGGAAGTCCGAACCTCCTCCCTTTCTGGCTGGTTTTCTGTGCCATTTCCCACCTCTATGTCTCTGAACACCTGAACGTACGGAAAATATATCCCCTTGGACAAGCAGCTATAGCCGCTTTGATAGTCTTCCTTGTATTTGCGGGTGCTGAACTCGCCGCGGACGGGGGAGCTTTACAGGCCTTGAAATTTCATCCTCTTTTTATTCCCGGAGTCTTCCTGATGGCCTTTCTTGTGGCAAATCTGAAGGATTTCAGAGACCTGGAAGGAGACAAGATTGCCGGGTATCGTTCGCTGCCCATGCTCTTTGAGAACCCCCTCCGTGCAGTGCCATGGTTGATTACCGGGACAGCAATCATTGTTTCAATATTGTCCTTATCCGTGGGCGTGCCGATGATTCCGGTGGGGGTAATACTTCTGATCTACCTGTTTTCAGGCTTTCGAACACTCAAACATATTTCCGGATTCCATGAAATGGATAAGATTACAGTCCTTACAATCTGGACAATTCTGGCCTGTCTTGCTGTATTTGTGCTGGATCATCTTTTTCCGATGTAATATCCGGAAATTATTTCACGGTCAATGACCGCAATTTGACTGCCATTGATGGTACCGCTGCCGCCAGTCCCTGTTCCAGTTATCGTATGCAGTTTGTGCTTGATCCAACTGCTCCCGCGCCGCCGCACGTTCAGAATCCGAATGGACATACCTGTATGCCCAGTGGCCACTTGAACTCAACCCCCAGCGGGAATGATGGCCTGGAACCCAATAGCGCTCCTTGCGCATCGCCTCTTGCATTTGACGTTGCGCCTCCTGACGCGCCTGCGCCAGCGGGCCACCGACTGTCTCTCTCTCCTGCTGGAGGGCCGCCCGTTGTTGCTGACATTCAGCCTCATGGTCCGGTTCCGGTGGAGGTGGGGATGGTGTGGGAGTCGGGGCCGGGCCCGGGTTTGGTTCATTCAAATTTCCGGTGCCATCCTCCGGCGCTTTATTCTCAAACAGGTTCAGGGAGCTGGTTGAGCGGGCAAAGAGTGTACGGAGCTCCACACCAAGTCCCTTGACCATAAACATCGCGGCCAGCGCAATCATCACCACAATTAGGATATATTCCGTATTGGACGCACCGGACTGTCGCCTCAAATCCCCCCCCTGTTCAAACGCGAACAGGGGACGGTTGCCCGTCCCCTGTGTAATTCACTCCTGAAACGAAAAACCTATTTTACAATATCACCTGTTTTCAATCCGCTACCTGAGACAATGGAACAAATAGAATATTTCTCCTGAACAGACACTACTTTTACAGTTCCAAGTTTTGTTTCGCTTGCTCCCAGTTCCTCACCGGTATCGGGATCAATGAGGGCTTCTCCTTTCCGGTAAACCGTATAACTGTCTCCGGCATTCACACCGTTTCTGGACCCCAGATTGATAAACACCTTAGAGCCACTTACCTTGATAATTTTCCCTTCACTCTTGGTCATGGCAGCCGGTGTAATTTTCAGATCCGCCACCTTACTTGACATTTTCTGTGCCATCTGATCCACAATGGGTTCAAATATTTCGCCAACCATGGTCTCGTCATAATCCGTACCACCGCCAATGGTAGCCACTCTAAGATTCATGAATTTCTTTTCGTTGCTGGCTTTGTCCACATAGACGATTTCACCTGTATCTGTACGAATCATCCGTATGTCCAATCGGCCCTGCAGCTTTTTATTCTTAAATTTGAATCCCACCTTGAAAAAAGCATCAAAGCTTTTTCCTTTGTACGCAAAACGGGTGATGCGTCCGGTCAAAAGATACTGAACGCCCAGTAACTTTCCAATCTGGACAGCCGTGTCGGGGCTGATATTCCCGGACAAGCCCAGGTTCTGCTCCTTCATTATGTCCTGGAGTCTTGACCGTTCAAATACCCGGAAATCACCCTTCTCCACTAAAGCTGTCGTGAACAAGTCTACCAATGCTGCGGAGATCTCCCTCTTGTGAGGCCTGAACCCGGACCAGAGACCCGCTCCGTCCACCGGGAAATCGATAATGGCAACACGAGGTCGCTTGTCCTGTGCCTTAACAAAAGACATACTGCCTGCAATTAGAAGTACAAAAAGTACGAAAGCAATTTTCTTCATATGCTACTCCTTCTTTGCTCTGAAAGCTTATTACAACTGAATTACTGTCTTTCGGGGAGATATGAGTTGATGTAGCTCACATCCCCGGCTTTTTAGTTCAAAGAAGCTTTCAGATCTTTCCCCACTTTGAAGTAGACAATTGTTTTCGGTGGAACATTGACCAGTTCCCCGGTCTTCGGATTCCGGCCTACTCTGGCGCGACGCTGACGGAGACGAAAACTGCCAAATCCGCGCAGTTCAATCCCTTCCCCTCCCTTCAGCGATTCAATAATGGATGAGAAGAAAACGTTTACAGTCCGTTCTGCTTCTTTCCTGGAAAAATCCAACTCCGTAATTAATTTGTTTACAAGGTCTGCTTTCGTCATAAATCCCTCCCCGATTATTTTGGAACCTTTTCTCTAATTTACGGCTGATCGCCCGTAAAGTCAAGTATTTATCTGCTACTTTGGCAACTTCTTCAACATTTTCACTGCTTTTTCCCTTGTTTCGCCAAATTGTTTAGCGCGCTGAAAGGCAATTCTTGCCTGTTCCGGCTGGTTAGAATTGAGATAACTCCACCCCAGACGGTAACAGATATCGCCGCTTTCCAGTCCAAGGGCGAGACATCTTTCATAGGCAAAAGCGGCATCCTTGAATTTTCCCACTTCATCACACACCTTCCCAAACAGCAGGAAATAGTTACCAGATAAATTGGGTAGATCCTTGCATTTAACCATTACCTGGAAAGCCTGTTGAAATTTTGCCTTCTTATAAAATTCTTCGGCATTCAACAGGCAATCCTGTTTCTGAAAGTAGTTCTCATAATCCTGCCCCATATCCCCTGCAAGGTTGTCCAGCATCCTTTGAATCTTAGCTTTGTCGTCCGGTTTAACCACGTTCAGTAGTTTTCTTGCATAGTAATAGGCCTCCAACCGGTTATTTTCCACCTTCAGATAGCTTTCGCTTAAACGGGAATAGGCCTCCGGACGGGATGGATCAAGTTCAATTGCCTCTTTCCACCATTTCCTGGCATCCTTAAGATCGCCCTGACCAACAGTCAATTCACCGAGGCGTATATAGGAAAGGTAGTCGTCCGGATGAAATTTCAAAACCTTCTTATATGTTTCGATAGCATCCGGCACTGATTTTAATGACACGAGATATTCTGCCTTCAGTACCTGAATATCGAGATCTTCCGGTTTCGCTGCAGCTGCCGTTTCAATGTACGCATAGCCCTGGGCAGGCATATTGCCTTCCATGAAACACACAGCCGTATGATAGAAAATGGCCGCATCTATAGTGTCTTTCCTTTTCTTGTTTTTTTCAAAAAACTTCAGATATAACGGGATAGCTTTGCCATATTGATTCTCTTCGTAGAGTGATTCAGCCTTTTTCAAATATTTCTCTCCCTTCAGATTCATGGAAGAAGAAATCTTCTTGAAAATGGATGCTTGCGCGGTAACTGACAGAACTATTATCAAGGCCCATATATACACTGTTCTCATTTTTCGCAATCTGATATCCTTTTCAATGCTTTTTTATAGAGGGGGTTTGTTTTCGGAACCATCTGTATTACCTGCTTGAAATAAAACACCGCTCTTTTACAGTCGTTGTACTGAGTCTGTTCAATGTACCCCTTATTGTACAGTTCCTGGCCCTTGTTTTCGATGTCCCGTTTCATTGATGCAGCCTTCTGCATGCCGGGCTTGGCATTGAGGATTTTTATCAGGTAGTTGTATGCCGCCGCATAGTTCTCTTCCCTGTACAGAGAAGTCGCCTTGTTCATGTAATAGTCAACCATCAACGACATGGAATCCTTTTCTATCTTGCCGTCCTCTCCATAGAGATTTCGCTTTGATATCTCAAATACTTTTTCGAACATGGGAACTGCCTGGGAAACCTTTCCCTGCAATGCCAGTTTTTTACCATTGTCGTAATTTTCCCGTACCTGATTCATATATTCCTTCAGATGACGGACCCTTGAAGGGGTTTTCAAACTTTTCTCAAGATAGGCGTTGGACGCCTGAGAAATACTGGCCAGCGCATCCACGATGCGGCCATTAAGGTAATATTCTTTTGCTTTTTTCAACGAGATTTCAGCCTTCCGGTTCGCCGCCCTTTGTTTCCTGATATAAGCCGAACGCGCTGAAAGTCGCTTCTGGAATTTCTTGTACTTCTGTTCAATGTCCACATATTGATCGGCAATTTCCTTATTCTCAGGAAACTTTTCCTTTAAATCCCCTGCCAGCTTAAAAGCGGTTTCAAAATCGCCATCGCCCAGTTTTCTTTCGATTTCTTCACCCTGCTTGTCAATGTAGGCGGATCCTGCGTCCTTCAATGTCTGTTGTCCCCGTTTTGAATAGATGGATTCCGGGCTGATTTGACTCTGAAGCTGACGTGCTGCCGAAAAATCATTGGTTTGAATCATTTTGTTCATCTCAAGAAATTTACCGCGATTTTCAATCTCCATCTTAGCTTCTGCCAGTTCTTTGTCCGCCCCCTGCAACTGAAAGCTCTGTATCAGTTCCACAACCTTGTCCCAGTCCTGATTCTCAAGTGACAAATGAACCTCTTTCATGATCTCAGCCCGGGTCAAGCGATTTCCTTTCTGAGCGGGGCCACTGGAACCACCGGAGGGGAGTACCATCAGGATAATGAGCAGGAAGAGTAAGACACCACCCACTGTGTAAAGCAATTTCTTCTTACTGTCCAGACCACCACTGCTGCTTTTCCCTTCCTTCAAATCATCAAAGGAAAATAACTTTCCCGGTGCCAGGTAGACGGCGGAAACATCTCCAAAACGCAAAAGGTCTCCGTGGCGCAAAGAGTGATGGGAAACCTGTTTGTCTCTGACAAAGAGGCCGTTTGTGCTGTTCTCGTCCTCAACAGAAAAGGCTTTTTCGCTCTTTCGGATGAATCTGGCGTGGATACGGGAAATGGAAGCATCATCGATCTGGATGTCACTGTCCGCTTCTCGACCGACAATCATTTCATCTTTTTCCAGACTGAACTCTTCCACCGGGTTCAAAGCCTCGTCCAGCACCACCAGGCGTGGATTAATCAGCACGTTCTTCATTCCAAAGAGAACGGTCTTTTTCGCCGATCCCGGAGCGGATGGTGAAATTTCTTCAGGACCGGGCGTTTGTAGCGGCATGGGGATATCCGGTACTTCAGTCACATCAACCAGCACTGTCCCTTCAACTGACTCCTCGAATTGAGGGGCGGGTTCGGAAGGGCTTGCTGCCTCCTCGCATTCCATTAGAAAATCAATAGAACCAAAGGCGATGCGATCGCCACAGGCCACTTTTGTCCTTTCGGATAGCTTCGTACCATTTACAAAAACACCATTGGTGCTATTCAGATCTTCAAGGGCCACATCACCGTCCATATATTCCAGCACAGCATGGTAGGATGACACGTTGGGTAAGGGAATGACAAGGTCATTGTCTCCCTTGCGTCCAACTGTGATGCGGTTGTGGTCAGCTGTTAATTCAAAACTGGCACTGTCACCGATTGCTGAACTCAGTGGTTTGAATACTATTTTCATTTTAACTTTGCCATCCTGAAGGAGGCTGTTCGGTATATCAGAGAAGATTCATCCGGTATCATTGCCTGAATTGTCTCATACACGCGAACTGCGCCTTCTTTATCATTATCATTTTCAGCTAACCATGCCTGCTGAAACAACTCCTTCAACTTCTTTTTCAACTGTTGTTCTGTCTGGGCAATCTCAGGATTAAGCTCATCCCAGAGTGGTGGTTTGGGATTAATCTCCATAATACTGCCTTTTGCCCTGTAAAAGTACAACAGAGCAGAGAATTCAGCGTCATGGTTGACTTTTCTCATTTTCAACTTCTCTTTTCCAAGCTTATAATAGGAATTCGCCTGTTCCAGGTTCTTTCCGTCATCAATCTGCCCCTGAACCTGTTGCCCGAGCTTAAGAAAATATGTATTCAACATCCCCGCCCGTATTGGTGAAGGGCCTTTTTTCTTTGCAACATTTGAGGGAAGAATTAACAGTATCAGGAGAATCAAGAGAATGCCTCCACCGACCCCCCCGATGACCATCTGTTTCTTCGTAAAAGGCAGCTTGCTCCCTCGCGCCGCATCCAGTTCTTCCCTTGTGATCATCATGGTTTTGTTGCCCCCGACTTCTTCAACAGTATCAGTCTCCGGTGTTAAGGACATGTCATCTGTGTGAACAACAATCTTATAGTTGCAAAACGAGATTTCCGCTTTGTGACTCAACAAAGCAGCAGAAGAGACGGCTTCACCATTTAAAAAAGTACCGTTTACGCTCTCATCGTCCCGAACGTAAACCTGACCCTCCTGTTCAAAAATTGTAAGGTGATGGGATGATACCATTGGATCATTGACAATCAAATGGCAGTCTGTTCCCCTCCCGATGGACATACTGCCGCCGGTCAATTCAAACTCACGCTCTTTCTTTTCGTTCACATAGAAAACTATTCTAATACTCATTTTCTCCGATTATATTACCATTCAGAGATACGTTCAAGTGCTTTGTTTTCTTTTATGAGCCCTATCCCTTCCAGGACAGCCCATGCTCCGGAACACGAGAATAATCGGAAAGGAGAAACATTCTTCGCCTTCAGGACCAATCCTTCCCTGTCCACAAAAACAGCGTCTATAGCAAATGCCATGAAAAATGTGTGAATGGAATCGCACGGTACAATCCGGTACACTGCATCTGTTTCATTCCGAACGCCCAGCATACCTCTGGCTCTTGTCCAGATGGTATGGCAGGATACAAGTGGACGTTTCAAAACCGATCCGTCATCGTAACAGAAAGAAACCATGTTTAAATCCATGTGGACGCACCTTATCTATAGCTGTTCTTCAAAATTAAAACAACTCGCCCCTTGTCCATTTCACTATAATGCCGCCGAAAAGAATCAATATGGTACAGAACAGAATAAACACCAGTGGAAACATGATTTTGACAGATGCCTCTCCCGCGGCTTTTTCCGCCTTCTGAGACCGCATTATCCGAAGAGATTCTGCCTGAACCTTCAAGACCTGGGCCACCGGTGTGCCCATTTTCTCTGCCTGAACGATGGCGGAAACCACGCTGTTCAGCGCTTCCACATCCGCTCTTCTTGCCATATCATTCAGAGCATCCCGTTTGGTTTTGCCCATCCGCACTTCCTGCAGAAACTGAAAAAACTCCTCAATCAGCGGGCTGCCCGTCGTGTCCCGTTCCACCATCCTTCGAATTGATGAAAGAAAGTCCATCCCAGCTTCAACTGCCATGGTCAGGACATCCAGTTTATAAGGTAAATCCTTGTAAATACCAATCTTCCGCATGTCTGACTGGTTAGCCAGAAAAAAATACGGAAACACGTTACCGAAAACAAAAGCAAGGAAGAAGAAGAAATGAGGCAAGCCACCATTGAAA
>CBEUWV010000020.1:0-13212 GCA_965546895.1 uncultured bacterium | reverse complement strand
CGCAGCAGGTGGTCAGATTCCGTTCACAAAGGAGAACCTTCGAACAATGTTGGAGCGTTTTTATCATTTTTTCGCCGTCGAACCTGGTCAATTTCACCCGCTCTATTCCTGAAGGAAGATAAGGTTAAGTAGAAGGCAAAGTTGAGGTTGAGTGCCGGATAAGAACCGGATAAGTGACAAAAGGCGAGAATGGGTAATTCCCTTCTTCCTCGCACACGCACTTTCACTCGCACTTTCTTACCCCCTAATCCTACTTCTGCTCTGCAGAGTGATGGGTGATGGGCCACTTTCCACTGTCTCCTCCTTTTTCCCAACAAATTACAAATCACGGGTCACAAGTCACTGCGGCAAAGCCGCTATATCTTTTTTTTAGAAATTACTTGACAACAACAGACTAAGACTTTATATTAACGCTGTGATAAAGAATGCTCGTTACGGAGGCAAATATGGGAAAAATCATTGGAATTGACCTCGGCACCACGAACTCCGTGGTAGCCGTGATGGAAGGAACAGAGGTAACAGTTATCCCCAACCAGGAAGGTGGACGCACCACCCCATCCGTGGTTGGTTATGCAAAGAATGATGAGACACTGGTCGGACAGGTGGAAAAAAGACAAGCCGTGACCAACCCGGATAAGACAGTATATTCTATTAAGCGGTTCATGGGTCGCCGGTATGATGAAGTTTCGGAAGAGATGAAAATGATACCGTACAAGATTCAGAAAGCTGAAAATGGTGATGTACGGGTAAAAGTTGATGGCAAACTCATTGCCCCTCAGGAAATCTCGGCGAAGATTCTACAAAAACTGAAACAGGCGGCTGAAGACCATCTCGGCGAAACTGTCACTGAAGCCGTTATTACGGTACCCGCATATTTCAACGATGCTCAACGTCAGGCAACAAAAGACGCAGGTAAGATTGCAGGACTGGATGTGAAGCGAATCATCAACGAACCCACAGCAGCAGCCCTGGCCTATGGCCTTGACAAAAAATCAGACGAAGTCATCGCGGTGTACGACTTCGGCGGGGGGACCTTTGATATTTCAATCCTGGAAGTGGGAGACGGCGTTGTAGAAGTGAAAGCAACCAACGGCGACACCCATCTCGGCGGCGACAATGTGGATCACAGAATTATAGACTGGATCGTAGCGGAGTTTAAGAAGGATTCAGGAATTGACCTGTCAGGGGACAAGATGGCACTTCAAAGGCTTCGGGAAGCAGCTGAAAAAGCGAAGATCGAGCTGTCATCCATGATGGAAACTGAGATCAACCTTCCGTTCATCACTGCCGACGCATCCGGGCCTAAACATCTCACCCTTAAACTTACGCGGTCAAAACTGGAGTCTATGATTGAAGATATGGTCAACAGAACCATGGACCCCTGCAAAAAAGCCCTGGAAGATTCCGGACTCAGTGCCTCCGAAATAGGCGCAGTTGTCCTTGTCGGGGGCTCTACCCGCATTCCACTGGTTCAGGCGAAGGTTAAAGAATTCTTCGGTCAGGATCCTCACAAGGGCGTTAACCCGGATGAAGTTGTCGCCATCGGCGCCGCAGTTCAGGGTGGTGTTCTGGCTGGCGATGTGAAAGACGTACTTCTTCTTGATGTTACACCGCTAACTTTGGGAATTGAAACCCTTGGTGGCCAGTTTACCCGTATGATTGAGAGGAACACCACAATCCCCACCCGTAAATCGGAAGTGTTTACGACAGCGGCTGATAACCAGACCTCTGTTGAAATTCACGTTCTCCAGGGAGAGAGACCGCTGGCACAAGACAATAAAACACTGGGAAAATTTCACCTGGTGGGAATCCCGCCCGCGCCGAGAAGCGTGCCTCAGATTGAAGTAACCTTCGATATTGATGCAAATGGTATTGTAAATGTCTCAGCCAAGGACAAGGGAACAGGAAAAGAACAGAAAATTACCATCACCGCGTCCAGCGGCCTTGGAAAAGATGAAATAGACAGGATGGTTCGGGAAGCAGAAGCGCATGCTGACGAGGACAAGAAGAAACAAGAATTGATAGAAGCAAGGAACCACGCAGAAACATTTGTTTATCAGATGGAAAAACTTCTTAATGAAAACAAAGAAAAAATCCCGGCAGAAGACAAGGAAGCCGTGGAAAGCGGAATCGCTTCTTTGAAAACAGCCATGGAGGGTGAAGACGTTGAGGCAATTAACACTGCCATGAACAACCTGACAACCGCTTCCCACAAGATTTCAAGTATTCTTTACGGTGGGGAAAATGCGGATTCAGGAGCAGGTTCAGGACCAGAAGCGGCTCAGGGAAATACAACGGATAATGAACCTGACAAGGGTGATGACAATGTTGTAGATGCTGAAGTTGTGGACGAGGACTGACGGGACACACCATGTCCAACACGGATTATTACGCCGTCCTTGGATTGTCCAAGGGCGCGTCGGCCGCAGAAGTAAAAAAAGCCTACCGAAAACTGGCACGAAAGTATCACCCGGATGTAAATCCGGGTGATGCTGAAGCTGAAAAACGGTTCAAGGAAATATCTGAGGCAAACTCCGTGCTCTCGGACCCCAAATTGAAAGAACAATACGACACCTATGGATTTGTCGGGGATCGCGCTGGTGGGCCTGGCCCTGACTTCAACGGCTTTGGAGGATTCAGCGGATTCGGGGGGTCTGGAGGGGTCGATTTCTCCGAAATTTTTGACATGTTCAGCCGCGGAGCCGGTGGCTTCAGCAATTCCGGCAGACCCCACGTTGATGCCCCCAGACGGGGACAGGACATACAATACAGCATGAAGCTCAGTTTTGACGATGCCGTAAACGGTGTCACATCCAGGATTCGAGTCAGTAGAAGCAAGCCCTGCAGCACCTGTGGTGGGAAAGGCCATGTACCCATCGCCCGGCCCACTGTCTGTCCCCGCTGTAATGGCACTGGCCGGGAAACCACAGGAGGTGGCCTGTTCCATGTTCAACGACCATGCTCCATGTGTGGTGGAAGTGGGCAGATTCAGGAGGCACAATGTAACAGCTGTGGCGGGTCGGGCAGGAAGCCAATTTCTGAAACCATCAATGTCCGGATTCCAGCCGGTGTGGATAATGGATCAAAAATCCGAATCGCAGGAAAAGGAGAAGCCGGGCTGGCCGGTGGTCCGGCCGGTGACCTGTTTATTATCACAAAGATAGAGCCCCACCCCTTCTTTCGACGCGTAGGAGATAACCTTTTTCTAACGCTGCCGGTGACCTTTTCAGAAGCAGCTCTGGGGAGCAAAATCAAGGTGCCTACGGTATCCGGGGTCACAACAGTACGCATACCACCCGGTACTCAATGCGGCCAGAAAATCCGGATTCGCGGCCGTGGTATTAAATCTCTCAGAACCGGTACACCAGGTGATATGTTCCTGGAAGTTTCTCTCCAGACTCCTGATACACGAAATACACGTGTAAGAGAGCTCTTTCGGGAACTGTCAGAATTCGAAGACAAGAATGTTCGCAAACATTTGCCAACAGAAAAATGATGTGCTTCAATAGAGTGGATCAAACAGGAGAAAAAGATGGCAGGTCGTAAGCAAAAAGATTCAGAACCGTATTACATGATCAGTGTAGTTGCCAATATGTACGACATCCATCCTCAGACCCTCCGACTGTACGAAAAACACGGCCTTGTAACGCCTTCCAGAACCGATGGCAACACCCGTCTTTATTCTGAAAAAGACTTGAGACGACTTGAGGTTATTCTGAATCTTGCCCGGGACCTCGGAGTCAACCTTGCAGGAATCGAAGTTATTCTCAACATGCGGGGAAAAATGGAGCAGATGCAACAGGAGATTAATCAACTTGCCGGTGCCCTTCAGAAAATCATTGTTGACCATCTTGACAACGGTAAGGAAAAAATCCGAAATGCACTTGTTAAAATCCCCAGAACAGGAATTGTCCGTCTGGACATTGAGAACGAAGATGGCAAATAAACGGTTCTATGAAGACGAACAGGCACTGAAACAGTACCTGCACGAAATCAATGAACTTCCGCGGATCACCCCCGACGAAGAAAAAGCTCTGGCCCGGAAAATCCAGAAGGGAGACAACAAGGCACTTAAGAAACTGGTAGAGGCCAATTTGAAGTTTGTTGTGTCCGTTGCGAAGAACTATCGGGGACGGGGCGTCCCCTTCATGGACCTCATTAATGAAGGAAACCTGGGATTGATTGAAGCTGGTAAGCGATTCGACCCTGATCGAAACGTCAAATTCATAACATATGCTGTCTGGTGGATCAGACAGTCTATCATCCACGCCATCTCTGAACAGAGCGGCGTGTTCAGGGTATCTCATAAAACATTGAACCTGTTCAACAACATATCCAGAGTCCAGAATAAACTCCAGAAAGATCTGGGGCGAGAGCCCTCTCCTTTAGAAGTGGCGGAGGAATTGGACATCACGGAACTTCAACTTCGCTCTATCCTTTCAAAGGTCGTAGAGGCGCAGTCATTGAACGCCGCTCTTTCCGATGATGCGGACATTTCGCTGGAAGATCTGATCGAACAGGCATCTATTCCCGGAGCGGACGAAAATTTAATTAAACAATCGTTTCTTGATGACCTGACTGAATCTCTATCCATGCTGAATAAAAGAGAAATCAAAATCCTGAGCCACCGATACGGGTTGAATGGAGAAGACCCGAAAACTCTTCAGGAAATCGGTCAACTGGTCAATCTATCAAGAGAACGTGTTCGTCAGATTGAGAAGAGCGCTCTAAAAAAGATCCGCCGATCCCGGTTTCAGGGAATTTTGAAAAGCTACCTGAACTGAAATATTCTCAATATTTGGCAGGATGCTTTGCCGACTCAGCCTTAAGCAGTCCCTGCAAGTACAAAATATCCGCTTCCAGTTCACCGGTTGGTACAAATGGAGACATCATTACAACTATTTTCGTTTTGTAGTCGAAAGTCACCGGTACAATCGGGATGTTTGCCCCGTTTGCAATTCGATAAAAGCCTGTTTTCCAGCGGTCCACTTTTTTTCGTGTTCCCTCCGGAGACATACCCAATACAATCTTCTCAGAATTTTCTATCTTGGAAATAACCTGATCGACAACATTGCCAGCTTTCGAGCGATCTACGGGAATACCGCCCATCCATTTCATATAGGTTCCAAACGGTTTTTTGAATATTGTATGCTTCCCCAACCATCGGGCGCGAAAGCCAATGGCAAACATTACTGTTATTCCGATGAAAAAATCCCAGTTGCTGGTGTGGGGGGCAACAATCAGCATCATTTTTTTGCAGTCAGGGAAATTGCCTTCAATTTTCCACCCCATCACCCATAGAATCGTCCGTGCAACACCCCGGGTAAAAAAGTTGCCAAATTTTTCTACCGAATCCGGAACCGTCGGGACGTTCACTCCCATTTATCCTTCACTCCTTTGAGCCGTTGTACTCTCGTTTGCCAGCGCGCATTAGACTTCCGCGCTTTCTCCCCTGTTCAAAATGCGGTCCCGGACAATACATTGTTTTACGTCTTCGGGAATTGGAACCGGGTAATCCCCATCAAAACAGGCTGCGCACCGTTCTTTGCCAAATATCCTGTTCAAACGGCCCACAGACAGAAAAGTAAGAGAAGTCACCCCCAGCTCTCTTGCCATTCTGCTCTCCAGTTTTTCCAGGTTCTCCCCTTCAAAGCTCTCTCCTTCCAGGCCCAGTTCCTGCATCATCTGGAAAGCTGCTAATTCTTCACGGGTTGACATGTCAATCCCGTAAAAACAGGGATGGATCACCGGGGGAGAATAAATTGCAAGGTGAATTTCCTTTGGTTCTTTGTATGCCAGGGTGGCAACAATCTGCTTCAGTGTATTTCCCCGGACAATGCTGTCGTCAATGAGCAGAATTCGGCGCCCTCTTACTTCAGCGTCAATTGGGTTCAGTTTCAGGCGAAGAGCTGATTTCCGCGCACCCTGATGGGGCATAATGAATGTCCGACCGCTGTAGCGATTCTTAATGAAACCTTCCCGGACCGGCACACCAACTTTCTCCGAAAATATGATGGTAGAGGGTCGGGCTGTATCCGGAATCGGCATTACAACATCCACTTCATAATCACGCCGCTCTTTCCACTCTTCAGCCAGTAGTTCACCCAGTTTCAGACGAACTTGATATACTTCGTTGTCATTGATTCGGGAATCCGGCCTTGCAAAATAGATGTATTCAAAAATGCAGGGACGTTTTCCCTTGTAATCAATTGATTTCCGGAAAGGTTCCTTCCCTGATCGAAAGAAAACGACCTCTCCCGGGGCAATTGAGCCCACGGTGTCGAAATCCAGTACATCCATACAGATACTCTCAGACGCCACCATGTACGCGTCCCCTTTGCGTCCCCACATGGCAGGGCGAATTCCATAAGCGTCCCGGGCCACAAACAAAGTATCTTCACCCTCAATATTCATTATTCCGACAATTGAATATGCGCCGTGTGCGATTTTGTAAGTCTCCTCCATCCCTCTGAGAACGTCTTCAACTGTATAGGACGCTTTCGGCCTTCCATTCCCTTTCATGATTTCTCCGGATAAGACATAGAGAACAGGTTCAATATCACATCGGCTGGAAAGATAGTTGGACTGATCCAGCAGGTGTTTTTTCATTTCCTCAAAATTCATAATGTTGCCATTGTGGGCCATAATAATACCGGGCCAACGACTGTAGAAAGGCTGGGCATCTTCCTTGCTCGCACTCCCCATCGTTGGATACCGAACATGGCCCACCGCACAGCTTCCTTCCAGGCGTTTCAAGTCTTCTTCCTTGAAAATGCTGTGGACCAGTCCCATGTCCTTGTATAAACGGAAGTGGTTGCCTTTCTTTGTGCCAATACCGGCCGAGTCCTGACCTCTATGCTGAATCGCCTGCAGTGCCGTTGCGACATGCCTTGAGGCATTGTCCAACCCGATCATCCCCACAAACCCACACATATTCTCCTCCAGTTCAAAATCACTACCTCAATCTAAACGATTTCAACAAAAACATCAAACCTTTCTGTGCTGCAATCGCTACCGCAACTGCCAGTGAAAGTGGCAGTGCAAAGAAGAAGGGGATTGGCCATTCCCTGTCTTTTGTCACTCATCACGCTTCACCCTTCACTCTCCTCTTTCCTGTGCTATAATTCTCTAAGAATTGAAGAAAGGGGGTTTGTTTGCGCATCATACCAGTTTCATCTGGAAAGGGCGGTGTCGGAAAGACAACATTTGCCATGAACTACGCGCTTGCATTGTCACGGACCCATAAAACCGTCCTTATCGATATGGATACCGGAACATCCAGCCTCCGAAATTGCCTGGACGCACCAGTTCGAAAAGATCTCTACCATTTTCTGAAAAAAAATGCACAGTTGAACGAATGCTTGTCTCCTCTGGGCCAGAAGCTGGATCCAAATCATGTATTCGACAATTTTTCTTTTATTGCCGCACCTAAGAATTTTATTTATGATGTCGTAAACTTTTCAACTGATGTAAAACTCCGCCTCATCGATGGAATCAATGGCATTGATGCTGATTTTGTAATCCTGGATGTGAAAGCTGGAATCGACTACAATGTAATTGAATTTCTCCCGTTCACCAACACTGGAATTCTTCTCTTTACGCCAAAGAACAAGGCCGCAACCGTAACTGCTTCTGAAATGACAAAAGCCATTTTGTTTCGTATGATCCGCCTCATCTTCCAATCTACTGAGATTTTGAGCCAGCATTTTCCCAACATTGATGCAAACGATACTAAATTATTCAATGAATTAATCGACCTTGTAGAGGACGGATACGATGAGCAGCTAAAATCCCTGGACGATTTTCTGCTGATGATCGCGGATGAATTTCCTGACAAACGGTTTGTCGATCTTCTACGTCACGCCATTGAACATTTCAGAGTGTATTTTGTGTTGAATATGTTCGATTCTATTGAAGAATCCACTGAAACTGTGATCAAGCCCTTTGTAGAAAATATCTATTCAACTGTCTCCGACAAAGTAATCATCCATAATCTTGGCTGGATAGTCCGTTCCGAAGATATCTACAACTCCACGGTAAGTTCCGTTCCCTATGAAATCGCCAACCACTACAGGAAAAGAAAGGCTGAAAAACGGAAGATACAGAAAGATAGCAACTTGAGAAGTTTGCTGGGATTAGAACCCGCAAAGAAACATAAAAAGAAGGTAAAAAAAGAAAAAACTTCAGAAGAAGTCAATCATCAGGTGGATTTGCTGAAGAAGATGTATATGAACGGTGCCGGCAATGATCCAGCTACAAATCTGAGTTTTATAACCGATCGGACCCTGAATATTTCTCATAGTACGGTACACCGTTTTGGCATGCGGAAAATTTACACCAACGAACACTTTCTGGAAAAGTTCTTCACTGAAATGAAGCAACAGCCTCAGATTTCTGAAAGTTCAAAAACGCCTTCGCGCTGAATACAAAAACCACAAAAGATTTTATTTCCCCTTTTTCTGTTCATCCCAGTTTTTGTAGCGAAGCATGTAGGCAGGGACAATATCTTCAACGCCAAATCCAAGATATTCCGCATAAGCCGTTACAAACCCGCGCACATAGACCGCCGCTTTCGGTAACCGCTCAAAGTCTTCCATTTCCAGTGCCTGCAAATAATCTTTTCTCACTTTTATTCTTCTGGAAACCTCATCGAGTTCAACCCCGATTTCATTCCTTGTGAGAAACAGGACCTCGCCAGTAATTGGTACGCCCTCATCCAAATGTCTGCTTCGGGGGGTTGTAATCTGTGAATGTGTCTTCAGCTCCTCTTCCAGCACGCGGTGTGCTTCCTCAATTTCATCGAGTAATTCTGATCGCCTTTTCTCAGAAAACTCCCTCATGCCCGGAACCATCGCCGCTGAGTCATCAGTGTGAATCTTCTTCAGTATTCTGTAAGCGTACTCAACTTCCTGAAGAGTCGCACCCTCCTCAATTTCAAGCACTTTATAGTACTTTTCAAGTTCATTTTCATTCATTCCGTGCCTCCTGAAAGGACACTCTCCAACTCAATTCCTTCAGTCAAAAAGTCAGTAATCCGGCACATATCCACCATTAACCGAGCCGCTGAAACACGGCTGAGGTATGCCTGATCCTGTAACAATCGGTCCCAGAAATCTCGGTCATATCTAACGTGCCCGGAAAAGGATGACGGAATACCAAGATATTTTTCAGCCATGCTCTTTATTGCAAGTCCAGTCTCAGTCTGACGATAGTCCCGGACCTTGTTCAACACAATATGAATGCGAAAACCTCTCATTGCTTCTTCATACAATCTTCCAAACTCAGGGTAATGATTACTCAGGTAGCGGGTAAATTCGTCCATTGAACGAATGTTATGGTTTTCCCGTCGCTTCCATATTTCTTTAGCCTCTTTTCGGATTCCTGTTTTTGTAAATAAGGGGGACAGTTTTCGGAAAAAAGCACTCTTAATGAAAATATACAGGTTTTCAATTGCCATTCTCTCCGGCGCCGTTACCACAACCATCCGATCGGCTTCCAGAAATGCATCCAGAGTATTGTAATGACTTCCGGCACCGAGATCCAGTAGTACCACATTGGCATCTAACTTTCGAAGTTGACGGAAAAATTTCATTTTCAAAGCGTAAGTAAGTGGATTTGCTCCCGAATTATTCAAGTCTCCAGCAATAAGAGAAAGTCCAGGAATTCGGGTTTCCATAACAAGTTCATCTAGAGGAACCCCCTCCCGGACAAATTCTCCGTAGGAACGTGACGGTTTTGGCACCGCACAGTACGTGTGGAGATTGGCACCTCCGAAGTCGGCATCTACAATTACAACCTTAAGTCCCTTTTCAGCAAGGCAAACCCCTAGCCCCGACGTTACGAAGCTTTTTCCCGTGCCTCCTTTTCCACCACCGACAGCCCAAATTTGCATAGATGCTCTGTCCTCGAAAATGATCTAACTATAGAATAACAGCTTTCAAAAAAATATCCAAATTCTTTCCTGATTGTGAGTCAATTTCTAAACATATCGACTATCCTATGACACCACTGAAGGGTATTCTTTCAGATCAGAATTTCCAGTCGAACAAAAAGCAGGGGGGCGCAAAGCGCCCCTTAATCATTTAATCGAATTTTCATTCCACCGGGACCGGTCTGGAAATGGCGGCTTAGTGATTTTCTTCGGCGGATTCTCTTTAAGCTCCTTCAACAGCACCTCAACCGCTTTCTCAAGACTGGGGTCGTGGCCTGCTGCAACCTGCTCCGGGCGGTCTTCAACCTCGATATCCGGGTAAACACCCACGCCTTCAACAACCCAGTGTTCAGCAGAATCAAAAACACCAAAAGTGGGAACGTTAATGGACCCGCCATCCACCATGGCCGCATTTCCGGACAACCCGACCAGGCCACCCCATGTCCGAGTACCAATCAGCTTACCCAGCTTCTCTTTCTTGAAATAATAGGGGAATGCGTCTCCACCGGATGATGAATAGTGATTGATCAGCATCACCTTTGGCCCCTCATTCACAATTCCCGGAGTAGTATTCGGTTTCAGGCCCTTTCGTCCCCAGTAGCTCAACGTTTTTCTGGCCAGCAGATCTGTCATTACACCGGGGATAAAACCGCCGCCATTGTAGCGATCGTCGATGATCAACGCATCTTTGTTATGATACGCATACATGCCTTTGAAAAGTTCACGATTCCCTGCAAGTGATGTATCCGGAACGTGAATGTATCCGATTCTACCACCGGACAGTTTGTTCACCATTGCCCGCCTTGAATTGACCCAGTCCATATACCGCAGTTTCAGTTCACTGGCTATCGGTTTCACCAGGACGGTACGGGTGGAACTGTGTGCACCGGGCGTTTTAACCGTCAGTGACACACGTCTGCCTACGGTATCTTCCAGGAATGAATATGGATTGTCTTTAACGGTCACCTCATGGTTGTTGATCTTGAGAATCAGATCGCCAGTCTTGACATCAATGCCCTGTTCAGTCAACGGTGAGCGGCTTCCCTTCGTCCAATTCTGCCCATCGTATATTTTTGATATAACATATCTCCCGGTCTTCATGTCCGCCGTCAATTCACATCCCAGGAGTCCCGTGTCAATCCGCTTCACCCTGGGAAAATCTCCCCAATTCACGTAGGAGTGACCAACATTCATTTCTCCGACCAGTTCTCCAAAGATATAGTCCAAATCGGCCCGGTGACTGATAAAAGGAACCAGAGGCTCATATTTTTTCCTCATCGCTTCCCAGTCCACGCCATGCATATTGCTCGCATAAAACCAGTCTCGATAAATGCGCCACCCGTCCACAAATATCTCTTTCCATTCTTTTCTCGGGTCAATTTTCATGGTGAGGTCAGCAAGATTCAAAATGCCAGCACCCGCAGTCTGTCCGGGCTTCAAATCAACGATGCCATAGTTATTATGGTTCCGATACAGAATCTTGTTCCCATCAGCAGACACCGTCCCACCACGGACACCCTTCAAGACGAGCACGTCCTTCTTCTTCTTGATATCATACTTGTGAACCCCTGTCTTGTCTGCGTATACGATTCCCTCTTTCACTGCAATTAAATTCCAATAGTTCGAGGCCTTCATTGGGAACGCCACAACTCGACTGGAGATATTGTTGAAGTCGATGGAGACAGAAATTGACTTTCCGGCCTTCTTCTTACCTTTCTTGTTCGCTTTGTCACTCTTCTTCCCGACAGTCCCTTTTTCTTTCTTCTCCACCTTGATTTTTTCAACGTCGTTCTCATCAGGGAACAGCGGCGCAACCGACGGCGTCAGTGCAACTGCGTAAATCCGGGTAGACTTGCCGTATATGTAATTAAATTCAAAGGAAGAAAACTGCAGGTTAAAATCGCGGTCCGACAAAAAGAACATAAACTTTCCATCTTTTGAAAATGCCGGATTGTAATCATTGAATGTGTCACCGGTTAACTGAAGCGGTTTTTTCTCTTTCAGTGAATAAACCCAGATCGCCTGTTGTCCGTTGGTGCCATTTTTTGTATAGGCAATCCAGTTGGAGTCCGGTGAAAATGTGTAATCCCGGATATCCTGACGGTCAGCTTTGTCAACAATTGTGATTTCACCTGAGTCCACGTTCAAGAGCTGGAGTTTCTGTGTCCGATCCGAGTAAAGAAGCCATTTCGAATCCAGGGACCAGATGGCCGGATATTTCCAGGCGTGACTCCCTTTTGTAAGTTGTTTCGGCTCATTTTTTCCATCTTTGTCAACCAGGTATACTTCATACTCACCAGTCTTGTCCGAATAATAAGAAATCCACCGGCCGTCGGGTGACCACGCGGGGAAAATTTCCCTCACACCCTGAGTTTGGGTCAGGTTGTATGTAATTCCCTTCTTCTCAGGTACCGTAAAGATATCCCCCCTTGCATCGAATACCGCACGTTTCCCTGACGGAGAAATGTCCGAACCGTAAATATTGTCCTTCACATTCTTGATGTACGGAAGGATATCGGGATTGTCAAAGTGCAGGTTAATTACCATCCGTCGATCTTTTCCAGTATCCAGGTTGAGAATATATAACCAGCCACCGTTTTCATAAATCAGCTGATTTCCCGTACCCGACGGCCACATTACATCAAAATTCTTGTAATCCGTGAGTTGCTTGATCTTGCCGGTTGGCAGATCATAGCGGTAGATGTTCAACTTCATATTGCGATCGGATGCGAAATAGATTCCATTCTTGTACCAGTGGGGAATCTGGTCTGTACCGGGAAATGTGGTCAGCCGTCTGGATGTGTTGTTCACAAGATCATACGTCCAGACATCAGCGGCACGGCCTCCCTTGTACCGTTTCCAGGTTCTGAATTCCCTTGAAATCGGCGTGTAGCATATCTCCTTGCCATCGGGCGAGAAGCTGCCGAACCCGGCCTCGGGAATCTGGAGTGCTTGTTCCAACCCACCGTCCAGGGAAACCAGAAAATATTTACCCATGCGCTTCCCATATGGCGTGCGGTTGGATCGAATCAGGATCTTCCGGCTGTCCGGGGTCCAATCCAGAACAATGTCATCAAACCCGCCCCGGGGTGGCATAATGCCCACGTCGTTGTACCAGGTCAACTGTCGGGGTGTTCCCCCTGTTGACGGCATGACGTATACCTGCCGTGAGCCTGAGTACTCCGCCGAAAAGGCAATCCACTTCCCGTCAGGAGAAATTTTGGGAAACAGTTCCAGTCCCTTCTGAGATGTCAGCCGAACCGCATTTCCACCAGTTACCG
>CBEUWV010000019.1:0-13832 GCA_965546895.1 uncultured bacterium | reverse complement strand
CCCCAAAATTCCCCCATCGCCCCGCATCCTCCGTGATGAAGCATCCGGATTTCAGGAATGTCGCCTGTTTTTAAGTGGCGCGTCTCCTTTTCACCATGGCCCGGAAACTGTTCTTGAGTTTCTCAATGGTGGTTCAGACTTTGTACCGGTAGAAATGGAAGGGAAGGTTAGTGTCTTGAATCTTAATCACATCGTAGCATTTCGTGATGTTTCTGAGCATAGTGAGGGTGTGGGAAGACATATTCTTCTGACACTGAGAACAACAAGGCTTTTCACTGTTCAGTTGACAGAGATTCTCCCGGAAAGCCGTGGCAGGATCCAGGACTACCTCAATACAACGGATATGTTTCTGGAGTTCGTCTCAGAAAACACCCGGTTGTTTTTGAACAAGAATATGATTGTTTCGGCGACAGACCAGTGACAAATATTGAAAAAATGCTGAACGCGGTCATACAACTGAACGGAACTGTACTGGAATTGAGTGAGGGGGAGATTCCCCTGGTTATGACAGAAAAAGGCCCACGAAAACTTACAAAGACGACCCTTGGGGAAAAAGAAATCGGAATACTGCTTTCGGGATGGGAGAAAATTTCCCATGGTCAGGAGTTTCTTAAAATGGGAGATGCAGCGTTCCGAATTTCAAGGTCGTCAGGGAAAATTATATTCAAAAAAGGGACTGCATCCGGGCCCGCGGCTGAAAAATTCAGTGTAAAAAAACTTCTTGAATGTATTGTGGAAAAGGGAGCATCTGATCTTCATCTTTCTTCCGGTTGCCACCCGATAATTCGTCTGGATGGGGATATCGTATTGCTTAATGAGTACGGCGTGGTAACGGAAGATGAACTTCTGGAACAGTTGAAGACAGTAGTGCCGGAAAGCGCGCTGGCAGAATTCAAGGAAACAAATGATGTGGACCTTGCCTACTCGGTGCCGGGCCTTGCACGATTTCGAACCAATATTTTCAGGGATCACCGGGGTGCCTGTGTTGTATTCCGGGTGATTCCTTCAAATATAATTTCTCTCGAAGAGCTCGGTGTGCCAAAGGAGGTGGTGGCCCTGACATCCCTCAGCAAGGGGCTGATTCTGGTGACCGGCCCGACTGGTAGCGGAAAGTCAACCACCCTTGCATCCCTTGTGGATTACATCAACCAGACCCAGGCCAAACATATTATTACTATTGAAGACCCGCTGGAATTCATCCATGAAAACAAGAAATCGCTGGTGAATCAAAGGGAAATCCATACCCATACCGAATCATTCAAAAGATCACTGAGATCAGCCCTTCGGGAAGACCCGGATGTCATCCTGGTTGGAGAAATGCGGGACCTGGAGACCATTGCCATAGCTGTTGAGATGGCAGTGACCGGGCATCTGGTTCTGGGCACGCTCCACACCGCCACCGCAGTGGGTACAGTGGATCGGATTGTGGACCAATTCCCGGTGGACCAGCAGGAACAGATACGGGTGATGCTCTCCGATGCGTTGTCAGGTGTAATTTCTCAGGTCCTTTGTAAAAAGAAGGGCGGGGGGCGGATTGCAGCGTATGAAGTTTTGATTGTTACCCCATCTGTGGCCAATTTGATCCGGGAGAGCAAGACGTTCCAGATACCTTCTCTCATGCAGACTGGAAAAGGGATCGGGATGATGTTGATGAACGATGCACTTATGTCCCTTGTGGAGCGGGGAATCGTAGACCCGCAGGATGCCCTGGCCCGGAGTACGGACCCGGATGACCTGAAGAAAAGTTTGAAAGCGAAAGGGCTGCGATACTCCAGGTAAAGGGGACAAGTTTAAGTTTAAGTCTAAGTTTAAGTCTAAGTCTAAGTTTAAGTAAAGAAGACCTGGCTTACACGGTGGACGCGCTGGAGCGCACCGTAACCCGGCTGCGCAACATGTCTCCCCTCTGGAACAAGAGGAAGACGCAAGTCTAAGTCTAAGTTTAAGTTTAAGTTTAAGTATAAGTAAAGATACGGAAAGCGGGAAAGAATTTTACCGCAGAGTGGGAAGAGGACGCCGGGAGGCCGCTTCGCGGCAGTGAGAGTGCGTGTGCACTGTAAAGAAAAGAGAAGAAAAGGCAGGGAATGGCCACTTCCCCCTCTGCCTCGCACTTTCTGTCCCTACTTCTATTGGAGGGTTCAGTTTGCTTCAACTTCCTGAAGATCTGAAAATACACCATTTTTTAGAAAATAAATCGTTTCTTCAATCACCTTCCCAGATCTCATAATGAAGGGATGGCTGGTGTGCAGCACGAGATGGGCCCGCACCGTGTCAATCTTTGTGCTGGCCACGCTCACTGTGCCATCATGTGGGCGGGGAAGGGTCTTGTCGAAGAGATGGAAGGCGGACCGATCACCGGAAATAATTCCGCAGTGATCGGGCAGAGGCGGCAATTTTTCGAGATAAACATGGTTGGTTGAAGCCAAATCCATGGCGGCGGGTCCGAAAAAGGACCGGAACCATTTGAACTTTCGCATCGTATCTACGATTTCAGAACCATGATTGGGGGGTGCCAACATTACAATTCTCCCGATATTTTTTGCAGCAACGTATGGAAGAGCCATACGCAAAAGTATGCCGCCCATGGAATGGGTGACAAAGTGTACCGGTCCATGGTCGGCGGACAATACTTCCTTAAGTTCTGGAACAATGTATTGTTGGCTCAGTGTTTCCAGATTATATTTTCTGGATGGGTAGTTGAGAAGAACTGTGCGGAATCCCCTGGTACGGAGTCCCCTGCCCATCCTTGACATGGAGCGGGAAGTCCGGGCAAGGCCGTGCAGTAGAACTACTGTCTCAGATCTGGGAAATTTTCCGTCCTTCACTTTTCGGCTCAATTTTCTGATGAAATATGCTCAACCACTGGAGCCGGTTCAGTTTATGCCATCTTTCTCCACAGGTGTTTCATTGCTCTGCTCAACAGGCTGGGTTTCTTCGGGAGCTGGCTCCAGAGCCTTCCTGATTATAGTGATCAAATTCTGAGTGTCAGTTGGAGACAGCTTTCCATCTTTCAGGAAAATCAGTTTTCCATCCTTGTCAAAACATAAAACGGCGTAGCTTCCATTTTTCTTGAGCTTCCAAGCTTTTGAAATATAGTAATCCATATCACGGACATAGATGGTGTCCGGGTAATCTTTCTGTTTGCCCTTGAGAATTTTGTTGATGATGATATTGGGTTTCCAGGTGGCTTCCATGTTGATGATGGCGATAGACCCGTAGTGGTCTTTTGGGAAGTTCTGAGCCTTCAGAGCCTTTTCCGTTGGGATGTTCATGTTTTTTGCGTCCGGATCCACATACATAAGAGTGTAGACTTTATCCTTTATTTCGCTTGAGGACCAGGGTGTTCCATCCACCCTGCCACCTTTCTTGCCAGAAAGTTGAACAGTTGGTGGAACTTGTCCCAGTTCAACAGCGTTCACGGGAGGGATCGCTGCCAGTAGAACCATGATTGCCGGGATAATCCATTTTGATTTCATGATGCACTCCTTTCAGTAGAAGAATTTTCATAATTTTATCACAGTCTTTGTTTTGGGAAGAAACGGTTAAAGGCACTTTTCTAATTCGAATATTGTCCGAAGCCTGTTTGATACTACTTCAGACAAATCTATGCCTCTACCTATCTTTAATCTGATAAAATTGAAAAGGTAGATGTAATAGGAGACATTATGGGACATTTAGTCGGGAAAGATGTTTACAGAAAGCTTGGGAAAAAGCTGGACAATCTCACTGTACGGACACCCTGGAATAAGACCCTGCACGAAATGTTAAAGGAACTTTATTCTGAAGTGGAAGCCGATATTATCGTTAAAATGCCATATGGCTTAGCCTCAGCAAGAAAAATTGCCAAGGTGACAGGGTATGAAGAATCTGTTCTCCAACCCCATCTGGATCATTTGGCGGACAAAGGTCTGCTGGTGGATATCTGGGCCAGCAATAGGTATGTCTATACAATATCTCCAATGGTTATCGGGATTTTCGAATTTACGATGATGAGAACAGGGGATGGTGTCAATTCTGAAAAATGTGCTCGTTTATTTAAGGAATATCTGGTAGATAATTCGGCATTCTGGGATGCCAATTTCAGTAAGGGTCAGAAAACATCCTTAATGAGAGCAATTCCTCATGAAAATACAATGGAAGATTACATGGAAGTATTGGATTATGAGAAAGCCGCTGAAATAATAAAATCTAACTCGAAATTTTCTATTGGCCTTTGCTCCTGCAGACATGAAAAACTGCACACCGGAGATAAGCATTGTGATGTGCCTCTGGAAACCTGTTCATCTTTTGGGAACAGCGCTGAATACCTGATCAGACACAATCTGGCTAAAGAAGTGTCAAAGTCTCAAATGCTTGAAAATCTTGCAAGGTCAAGAGAGATGGGACTTGTAATCAATGCGGACAATGTTCAACAAAACGTTGGTTTCATGTGTCATTGCTGTGGCTGCTGCTGCAACGCTCTTCTCGGAATCACAAAACACGGGTATGAAAATGCTGTAATGACATCATCCTATATTGCCCGTGTAAATGAAGACACTTGTATAGGCTGTTCCCTGTGTGAAAAAGCATGTCCTGTAAATGCAATTAAGATGCAGCCGGTTGATGAAAACTCCAAAAAGAAAAGGGCTGTTGTCGATCAATCCCTTTGCCTGGGGTGTGGAGTATGTGTTCTCAAATGCGGGCAGGATTCGATAAAGCTTCACAAAAGGAAACAGAAAGTCATTCATCCTGAAGATACATTTGAACGTATTATTTTACAATCTCTGGAGCAGGGCACGCTTCAAAATTTCATTTTTTCAAATCCGTCTGACTTTTCTCATAAATTCATGAGAGGTTTTCTCGGGGGCTTCTTAAAACTTTCGCCTGTCAGGAAAGCGCTGATGAGCGATGTTCTAAGATCCCGGTTTCTCTCAACCATAAAGAAGAAAGCTTAGACAGGTATTGTGACATGAAAAAAGGGCGTTATATGCCACGTACAGGTTTCGGCCTGATAATCAATATCAGAGAATCATTTAATGGGTACCTTGTCCCCGGTGATTTCTGATTGGGAGCTATTTTGGAAGAAAATTGCAGTTTTAACATTACGTCTATTGGTGTGATTGAAACGCCTTATTATGGTAAGGCTCCGTATCAACCTGTTGAAGATGAGGATGAAGAGTTCTGTATTGTCCTGGATGAAAAGTATACTGATGGTTTAAGGGAGCTTGAAAAGTTTAAATATATTTATGTCTTGTATTATGCCCATTTAATTTCAAGGGAACTCAGGATGGTTATCAGTCCACCGTGGACGGTTGCGGGAAAGGTAGGCATTTTTGCGAGTCGCTCTCCGGTTCGCCCAAATCCGATTGGCTTGAGTGTGGTGAAGATCAGGGAAATTATTGATAATCGAATCTATACCTCCGGACTGGACGTTTTTGATGGAACACCAGTTCTTGACATTAAACCGTACATCAAGGATCTGGACAGTAAGAACGATGCAAATTCAGGCTGGATTGATGAATTGGATGATTCAGAGCATTTGGCTTTGCATATAAAAGGTATTCCCCATGATTATTAAACTATATGAACGGAATGCGGTCCCGGACCTGTCATGAATCACGCTCATAGTATGCGTTGTCTATGATTATGGGTCAAAGCGACGATTTGTCTATACCTTTCAGCTGGTTGATCAGGACCCAGCGGTCATGAATATGGCGGTATGTTTCGGGCGTGGGGATAGTTACGACATAGACAAAGTGAAGGTCCTGCCAGCGAAGAAGTACACCAACCAGAAATTCTTCCTTCTTCAGTTGAAACCAGTGACTCTTTTTTGAAGGGTCCTTTTCCATGTAGCTTGTGGCTGGAATGTGTACTTTTTCTCCATGAAATCGATCCCACTTTAACGCCTGAATACTCTCCAGCCTTGCCCATCCGGTAACCGGAAACCCTGTTTCCGGGTTTTCCTTTTGATTTCTTCGGCCCCAGACGGCGTCGATCATATTGCCGGATCTGGTTCTGCATAAAATCCGGGCTGAGGGGTTTGGAAAAAAAACCTTTACCTCATTCATGTCACGAAACAGGGCAAGTCCTGCACACATCTTCAATATCCCCCGGTGTCTCATTCAAACGAAATCAGCGTATTTGCAGAATGAGGATACAGGCTGAGATGCCAAAGGTCAATTGAAGTTGAAAGGCGCTGGATGCACACGTAGCCTCATACGGGGGAAGGTTGGATTTAAAGTGTGCGCTATTTTTTTCACCTTGTTACTGTTTTCATTTGAGATCGGAAAAGAAGGTTTTCGGTGGCTCGCAATGGGAGAGCCGGGGCCGATGATCATTTTGGGTACAATGGCGGTGGTTTCCTGGGTCGGTTTTTTTGTTATGAGAGAAAAGGTGAGAATGACTGATGTGGGGTAATTGTTTGTTTTAAGGATAACTTCAGGCCCGCTTTATGCGGGCCTTTTTCTTATTGCAGTGGAAAAATACGCCAGAAATCTTAAAAAAAACGTAAAGTAGACTTGACAGCGAAATTATTTGAGCTATATTGAAAATGTAAAGCATGCTTTACTCCGAAAGGAGGTAGTGATGAAAGATTTAGTAACGAACAGAGTCCGGGAGTTCCGGCAGAAGAAAAACTTAACGCAGGAAGATCTTGCAAATGTCATGGGTGTATCGAGACAAAGCATTATTTCGATTGAAAAGGGGCAGTATATTCCATCACTGCCTCTGGCTCTGAAACTCGCTTCATATTTTGAATGCCCCACTGATACCATGTTTCAAGTAAAGGAGGCGGAAAAATGAAATTCTTTAGCAGTTTGTTTGATGAACGATTCATCATGCATCGACTGAAGTCTACACGGTTTGCAACGGTCGTGACTGCGGTCGCAATGGGTGCGTACGCCGAGTATGAAATTTTTGTTCATCATGTAATCCGGTGGGAAATTGTTATTTTTCTGGGTATCCTGGTAGTCGCAAAGGTGGGCGCCATGATCTACTATCGGCTATTCAACTGAGGGGGAAAACTATGCTACTGAGGATCTGGAAGGAAAAGGATTGGCGAAAAATGATTGCGGTGGGGCAATTCAGTATGATTATCGGCTTTGTATTCCTGCTACTGGCCTTGGCTATTTATAGGGGAGCGACGGTACCGCCAATGCTGGTTCGAGTTGTCGGTGCGGATTTCTGGCGAGGCCTTTCTGTTGGTTTAGGAATCGCAGCAATGCTGCTTTCTGTTGTTATGAATGTGAGAGGGCTGGTTTATTACAGGCGGAATAAGACTAAATAAAAGAAATGGGAACGGCTTGCCCTTCCTATTTCCCTTTATCAAAAATGAGCTTTAGAATCAGGATTTCCCACCCTTGATCTTCTCAAGGCCCTGTTTATACAGTGGTTCATTCGGATCTGCCGCAATTGCCTGTTCCATGGCAATGCACGCTTTCTCCTGGTTACCGTCTGCCGCATACAGCCATGCCAGCGTATCCCAGGTTGCCGCCGCCTTTGGGTCCAGCTCGACTGCACATCTGGCAATTTCAATTGCATGAGCGTGGTTCCTGGTTAATGAATGAGAATAGAAAAGACAGAAAACGGCGCCTGTGTCACGGCACAGCATGTCAGTTATGGGGATAGTGACAGGGATTCGCTCAGCTGCTGTCATAACCAGTTGAACCTCAAGTATAAAATTGAGTGCCTTTTCTCTCCTTCCTCCTTACAAAGCTTGACCCTGCGCGGAGGCTGGGTTAAGATGGTTGAAAAAGGAATGAGGGGCATTATGAACGAACTTATTGAAAAACTTGTAAATTTCATGAATACGAAAATTGAACAGAGTGTACAGGACTATAAGAAGGAAATATCCGAAATTCCCGTTCGGAGTCAGAGTGTCTCACCTCAGGAGCTGGAACAGATGATGGAGACGTTGAAGGGCGGTGAGGAACAGGATAAGGGGTATCTTGCTGAAGCAATGGCCCGCCTCGGTGGTATTGAGGACGAATGGGCAAATATTTCAGATCAGATAAGCTTGATTGAGTCTTTCTTAAAGATCTGCGGGGATTTCTGCGATTACAACGGTTTTTTTATTTTCAAAGGGGATGGCGCGAACTGCTATGACGCAACATCTCACAAGGTCTTTCCCCAGAAAAGCATGACGATAAAATTGGAACGTTTCAGTAAAACAATGACTTTAGCGAATTCTCCTTTACCGGATGATATCAAGAGCCAGTTTGAGGGAATCAGAGATGTGTATGTGCTGCCTTTGAAGCTGAAGTTCAAACCGGCGGGATTTGTATTGACGGTCCTCAGCGAGAGCGGGTTGTTGGATTTTATGAAGACAGTTGTCGCCATTATGTCCCGGGAATTGACTCTAATGCCCTACAAAGCAAAAGCCCTTCTTGCCAGCAAACCTGAAGCGGCAGCAGGTACTCCGGCTTCTGCGAGCAGGGCATCTTCTGGTTCCCGCGCTTCCATTTCCAGCATTGGATTGGAATCTCCGCTGGAACGGGCAATCCGGTACGCAAAACTCCTGGCATCCGAAATCAAGCTCTACAATGATAAAGCGGTCAGCAAAGGGTTGGAGGAGGGTGGACTTCGGAACCTGTTGTCAGTGGATATCGAACGGAGTTATAACTCTTTTCGAGAGCGGTTCCCAAATTCTGAAGAAATTCCCGACCGCATTTTTGATGAAGCTCTGATTGAATATGTGGCGGATGGAAACGCCGATCTGTTGTAACGGTTGTCAGACATTAATGCCAGTCGACTTTGACCATAGATTCGGGGTTAATGGAATTCTTTCCTTTCCAAAGTTATCCAGTCGGGATATCCAGAATTCGTTTTGTATGTTTTTTGGAAATAATTACAGGGGGACACCATGTCATTTGATCTGAAAAAAATCCAGAAATCTCTCAGAGAGAGAGGAATGGACGGATGGTTACTAACTGATTTTCACCACAGGGACCTGATGGCCTATCGGATTCTGGGCTTGCCGGTAAAGTTCACATCCAGACGCTGGTTTTACTTTATTCCCGCAGAGGGAGAACCACGGGGCCTTGTTTCAAAGGTAGAAAGCACCAAGCTGGACCCGTTGATTGGGGAAAAGAAGACCTATCTTTCATGGAAAGAATTGCACGAATCTCTCCGTGACATGGTGGCTGGTTACAAGAAGATTGCCATGCAGTATTCGCCGATGAACAACATTCCCTATGTTTCGGTTGTGGATGGTGGAACGATAGAACTGATCCGCTCATTCGGAGTGGAGATCGTCACCTCTGCCGACCTGGTTCAGGAGTTTGAAGCAATCATTGATGAAGCCGGTTATCAGAGTCATCTGGAGGCGGGCAGATTGGTCCAGGGAATTAAGGATGAGGCTTTTGCCCGAATCCGGGAATTTCTCGACAAAGGCGAAAGGTTGACAGAATTCGAGTTACAGCAGTTCATTGCCCGTCGATTTGAAGAAGACGGTTTGAATTGTATGGAAGAATACCCCATAGTGGGAGTCAATGCTCACCCGGCGAACCCCCATTTTGAACCCACGGCGGAAAACAGCGTGGCATTCAAGGACGGTGATCAGGTGCTCATTGACCTGTGGGCCAAGTTGGATAAGCCGGGCGCGATTTTTTATGACATTACCTGGTGCGGATACATCGGTAAGAATCCACCGGCTGACTATGTGGAGGTGTTCAACGTGGTCAGGGATGCCAGAAAGGCGGCAGTGAATTTTGTCCGTGAACGCTTTCGTAAGGGTGAGAAGGTTTTTGGATATGAGGTGGATGACGCATGCCGTAAAGTGGTAGTAGATGCTGGATATGGCGAATACTTTGTCCATCGTACCGGTCATTCAATTGGAGAAGAAGTACATGGAAACGGAGTCAATATTGACAACCTGGAAACCATGGACGAACGGCAACTGATGCCGGGGATCTGTTTTTCCATTGAACCGGGGATATACATTCCAGGCAAGGTTGGTGTCCGTACTGAAATTGACGTATTTATTACGCTTGAAGGTGAGGTCGTTGTTGCGGGTGATGAACAGGAGGAACTGATTCTTATCTGATGACATTGTCATGCACGTTTTTTGAGAGTATGGATAATAATTTCAATAAGGAGCCCTGAATGAGTATCTATTTGTGGGTAATTGTTGCTTATCTTGTTGTTCTGACCGGGATGAATTTCTGGAAATCCAGACAGGTAAAAAATAAGGATGACATGATGCTGGCAGGACGGAGCCTGTCGTTGACAAAGATGGTATTTACGCTGATCTGTACCTGGATTGGTTCCGGGACGTTTATCGCAGGAGCTGAATTTGCCGCGAAAGCGGGCTGGAGCGCCTTGTGGCAACCGGTGGGGGCATGGATCGGTATCATTATCATATATTTTCTTGCATCCAAGATCCGGACTTTCGGACAGTACACCGTTGGAGATATTCTTGAGGTACGCTATGGGCCGGTCGCCCGGGTTTTTGGAGCCCTTGCTATCATCATCAGTTTTACAGTCATTGTCAGTTACCAGTTCAAGGCGGGTGGATTTATCCTCAATGTGATTACAGATGGAAAGGTAAGTGTGAATCAGGGCATGTTCATGGCCGCGCTTTTTGTCATTCTCTTTACTGCTGTTGGTGGAATGGTGGCCGTGGCGAATACGGACCTTCCCAATGGGATAATCATTTTGCTTTCCACTGTGATAGCAACGCCACTGGTTATGATGACGGCAGGAAGCTGGCAGACGATTCAATCTGTACTTCCCGCTTCGCACTTTCAGGTTTTCAGTTCTGCTTTCGGAGGGAACCCATATTTAAAAATTCCGGCAATTGGCCTGTCAGGGCTTCTTCTTCTTCTGGGTGTTCAGAGTATGTACCAAAAATTCTACAGTGCAAGGACGCCGGCTGAAGCAAAAAAGGCTGCCGGTTTATGGGTAGTTGGAACAATGATTGTGGAATCTGTCGTAATTATTATGGCGGTGTATGCCTCATCATTCCTCTGGAAGGAAATCCAGGCGGGGAGCATTGACCCGGCTGCCGTGATTCTGGAGGCTGCGAGAAGAATGGTTCCGTTGCCGGTAGGTGTTCTTCTGCTTGGTGCTGCCACGGCTGTGGTTATTTCCACAGGAATGAACTATCTTCTTTCGCCGACAACCACAATTATGCATGACTTGATTGGACGTTTTGGAAAGAAAAAGGATGAAAGCGGAAACGAAAAAGCCGGGGTTCTTCTCCAGAAAGGACTGATCATTGTTGTGGGAATAGCTGCTTTTTTTATGGCCTGGCGCATGCAGTCTGTTCTGGAAAGCGCGTATTTTGCTTATACGATTTATGGGGTTGCCATTACGCCAGCCTTACTTGCGGCGTTGATTTCGAAAAAAGTAACCCATACTGCCGGACTGGTATCCATTGTCTTCGGGACACTTTTTACGGTGTTTTTTAAGCTTGCCGGATACATCTGGCCAAGCATTATGGTACCATTGAACAATCCCAATGGAGACCCATTCGGCATTCCGATCATCTACCCGGCTCTGGCAATTTCTCTGGCCAGTTTAATTGTGATTTCCTTCTTCACCAAAGCCCCTGAAGCAGAGGTGATCAAGAGGTTTTTCCCCGAAAATCCGGAAAAGAATATTTCGTAATATGGCAAAAATAGAGACTTCGGTCACTTTTGTTCCATTTTATAGAAAAAATGTACAGATTTCAGCTTGCAACCGTGTCGGAAAATTGATACTATTTAGCGCAGATGAAACCCTTTAGGAGGTGTAAACGAATATGAAGAAAACTTTGGGAACGATTGTTGTGCTGGGCTTCGCAGTGGTACTCTTCGGAGTTTCCTGCTGCACCAAGCCACCGGAAGAGCTTGCTTCCGCCAAGGAAGGCTACCAGGCTGCCGAATCTGCGTGCGCCGCTGACTATGTGAAAGCGGAACTGGACGAAGCAAAAGCAATGCTGGACAAGGCCCAGGCTTTTGCAGATGATAAGAAGTGCAAGGATTCCAAGGCTTCTTCGCTGAAGGCAATTGAACTTGCCAAGAAAGCAGAACAGGATGCAGTTGCTGAGAAGGCAAAAGCAAAAACCCTTGCAGAAGAAGCAATTGCTGCTGCAGTCAAGGCGGCCGACGCGGCAAAGGCTGAAGATGCTGAAACTCACGCAAAAGCGGAGCTGGATGCTGGTGTTGCCGCATTGGGCAATGCGAAAAACCTGATGGCGAATGACGAATGCAAGTATTATCAGGTCAAGAAAATGGCTGATGATGCTGCTGCCAAGTTTGGTGATGCGGCGGCTAAGGCCATTGCTGAGAAGGCTCGTATTGCTGAAGAAAAACGGAAAGCAGAAGAAGCTGCCCGTATCGCTGCGGAAGAAGAGCTGAAACGTCATCCGAAGGAATGGACAGTGGTGAAGGGCGAATGTCTTTGGAAGATTGCAGGTTACGACAAGATTTACGCTGATCCTTTCCAGTGGCCGCTGATTTACAAAGCAAACAAGGCTCAAATCAAGGATCCTGATCTGATTCATCCGGGACAAGTATTCGCGATTCCGAGAAACGTATCCGATGAGGAAGTTCAGCAGGCAATTAAAGAGGCAAAGAATCGCCCGTGGCCTGTTGAGAATTTCTTCTTTGACGGCAAGTAATATTTTAGTTTGAGGTTAGAAAATGAGCGGGGAAGATATACTTTCCCGCTCTTTTTCCGTCTATGAGTCAATATATTTTTGAAAACTGTGATGTTTCTTTATTTTATGAGAATCAGAATCAGGTGATTGCTGCAATAGAAAAAGCGTTCGACGTCCGCCTGACTGCCCGGGGCCAGAAGATTAGTATCGTGGGGAAGGAGAACCGTCCGGAATTGATGAGTCTTTTCACCAATCTGGAGGAATATCTGACTCAACGGCCGGATGCGAAGCCGGAAGAACTGGAATCTCTTGTACGCATTCGGAGGGAAGCTCCGGGAATGTCGCTTACAGAAATTTTGAATGACAGTTCCATTGTGCCCAACTCCAGAAAAGCAATATATCCCAAGTCTTTAAATCAAAAATTGTACGTGCACACAATTGAACAAAGCGACATTGTGTTTTCCATCGGTCCGGCAGGGACGGGGAAAACTTATATTGCCATGGCGGTGGCAGTTAAGTACCTTCTTGAGAAGAGGATTGAGAAAATCGTGTTAACCAGACCGGCAGTGGAGGCAGGAGAAAACCTTGGGTATCTGCCGGGGGATCTACAGGCAAAAATTGATCCGTACCTCAGGCCGCTTTACGATGCGCTTTTTGATATTATTCCTACAGATCTTGCCAACCGTTTTGTTGAGCGGGGCCAGGTTGAGGTTGCTCCCCTTGCGTATATGCGAGGTCGTACATTGAATGATGCTTTTTTGATTCTTGACGAGGCCCAGAACTCGACGTCTGAACAGATGAAAATGTTTCTGACAAGAATCGGATTTCGATCAAAAGCAATTGTTACAGGCGATATTACTCAAATTGATCTGCCGACGCGGAAAAGATCCGGGCTTGTAGAAGCCAGAGATGTGTTGCAGGGAATTAAGGGGATACGATTTATTCATTTTACAGAAAAGGATGTGGTAAGACATGCAATTGTTCAAGAGGTCATCAAAGCCTATCAGCGGCATGAAGAAGGCACTGATTATAACGGGGAATAAGCCTACTTTTCGGGAAATTCTCAGTTCTCTGCTTCTGGTTGCTGTTTGCGGGGCATTGATATTAAAGATGTTTACCTTCGCGAACATCGAGAAAGTATCCGCTGGGGATGTTGCGCGATCGGACATTTATGCCACTCTTGATTTGAATATACCGGATACAGTGACGACTGAAGCGCGACGTCTGGCGGCACGGGAACAGGCACCAAATGTCTATATCTATGACCCCAGGGCCC
>CBEUWV010000018.1:0-14145 GCA_965546895.1 uncultured bacterium | reverse complement strand
CTGTTCTTCCACCATCCACTATCCTCTTTTCACCATTCACGGCAGCTTTGCTGCCACTCTTCTTCGCACTTTCACTCGCACTTTCTTACTCCTACCCCTACTCCTACTCTACAAGGTGAGATAAATTATCTTTTTAGCCGAACAAGCCAGGCACCACTTCCGCCAAGCGCCCTCGGCGCTTCCGCGAACCAGAGAATCCATTCACGCCCGTCACCCTTGAGCCATTGCCTTACATATTCGCGAAGTACAGCCTTCTTGTCAGAATGATGTCCCTTTCCCGTTATCACGAGAAGGGTCCTGTCACCCACAATCACTGCATTTCGAAAGAAGGAAGAAAGTACCTTATCGGATTCTTCCCTGGTTTTCATATGTAGATCTAACCTTGCGTCCACTTCGGGAGAAAAAGACTTTTGAAGTCTTATTTCCAGATTCTTTCGTTTACCCGATTCGTCTGCCAGTTGCTCTTTACTTAGTTCAGCTCCAACCCCGTTGGTCAAAGCCTGTTCAAA
This sequence comes from uncultured bacterium, assembly GCA_965546895.1. GTDB lineage: Bacteria > Acidobacteriota > Holophagae > Thermotomaculales > Thermotomaculaceae > UM-FILTER-49-7. The sequence continues at coordinate 13,636 of CBEUWV010000018.1, read as the reverse complement.
GAGTTCCTGTTCCGCCCTTTTTCGCTGCTTTTCTTCAGCAAGAAATATCTCATCCCATTCATCATCTGGAATCTTTCTCATTTTCGTCTCAGAGACAGTATCATCCTCCAGGAATCTCGACTGTTGTCCAATGGATTGTCCAGCTTGAAGGATCCCCGAGCATCTACCAGTTCAAACCGGTCGTTGCAGTGAATCATCAATTTCATCTCCTGGTACAGGTAAATCCTATACTTGTCCCGCATGTCAATGGAAAAAGCTTTCTCACCATTTTTCACTACAATATGAGGGGATGATTTTGTCTGATGGGTCAACACATTCACATCTGTACGTTCCCGGTCCCAATCCACTTCCACCTCAATACCATCCTTGGATTCAATCCACGTATTTGCCGTTGATGGGCGGTTGGTTATGAAATCCCTTGGGTGATTCAACTCAATAATGTAAATGCCCCCGCTCTCCAGAACATCTGCCATGCGTTCCAGATGAGCAAGGGCATCCTCATTACGTAATAAATAGTTGAAGCCTGTCAATAAATTGATTGCGACACCGTATTTCCGATCGGTTGTAAAAGCGACCATATTGTCTACCCAGATACGTGAATTCAAATCAGCCAGTGCAGCTTTTTCTCTCGCGAATTCTACCATTTGCGGAGAAACATCAAATCCGTCTGCTTCATAACCGCGCCGGCCGAACTGAACCAGATGGGCACCCGTTCCGCATGCGATGTCCAGCATTGCGCTATTTTCACACAATCCAAATAGACTTACTTTTTTCTCTATGTAGTCACATTCCAGAGCCACGTCACGATAATTAAACGCAACGTCATAATACTTCGGAAATTTGTACAAGCTCATCAATTATCGTTCAAGCCGGAAAACAGATGGCTGTCTTATTCCTCAATATCTTCAGATTCTTCTTCTCCCGCAAGGTCGTTGTCCACATTGAGACGATCGCAAGCGCCGGCATACATCTGCAACGCAGCCTTTTTTGCTTTCTGGAGTTCAGCCAGCTTTTCCTTCACACGTGCCAGTTCTTCTTCCACCTGATTTTCAATGTCGGCAATTTCATTCCGCAGGTGTTTCCGTGTCTCTTCGTAAAACTTTTTTTGATCATCACTGAGAAATGCCATAGGTTACCCCCTTAAATAGTTAAAACATAAACTTGTGTGTAAAATAGACTTTAACTTTTACGCCATCTTTCATAGCCGGTGTAAACTTCCACTTCCTGAACGCCCTCACTGCTGATTTTCCCAATCCGTTGCGTATATGGACCGAATTCACGAGAACCCGAACATCATCCTGCACCACATTCCCATTTTCATCTATGAGGCCCTGAACAATTACTTCCCCATGAAGGTGTCGCTTACGATCCAGTATGGACATTCTCGCCTTCACCGTTTTTACGGGCTTTGGAAAAATGACCTCGCCTTCAATTAAGGGGACCAGATCGCCCTCCTTTACTTTTGGAATAATTGGTTGAGGAATCGGTTTTGTCTCCGCTGGCTTTGGTTCCGCTGGCTTCGATTGAACCTCTTCAGCGGTCGCCTCTTTAACTTCAGGTTTCTTTTCAGTTGTGCTCTGTTCAGCTTTCGAAGTATCATCTGCAGGTTGTGCCGCGGCCTTGTTACTATCAGCCGCCGGCTCTACTTCCGGCGTCTCAGTTTTGGTTTCTGCAGGAGTCGTTTCGGCAGGCTTGGCTTCCGTTTCGGTCAGATCCACTGGAGCTGGCGGCTGTTTTTTTGTCGCAGGTTTCTTCTCAGCAACGACTGTTTCCTTAGCCGGTTTCGGTGTTTGTGCTTTTCTCTTCTTCTGCAGCTTTAGCTTTGCTTCTTCTTCCGCTAGCTTTTTCTTCAGCAACTGCTGAACCAGTTTCTCTTTGTCGATGCCCAGATCGGCAGGAACTATTGCAGGCGCTTTCTTTTCCTCTCCAGCAACGTTTTTTTCATTGCCTGTTTTTGTCGCCAATTGATTTTCCGTTTCCCCCTGCCCGGTTGCCGGGGTTGCAGGTTTCGGAACTTTGGTAACTTGTTCCTGAGGCTTCTTTTCTACCTTCTGGACTGCAACAGGCTTACGCATCATAGCAAGATAACCAATTATACCGAGAACAACCGCCACAACAACGATTGCCACTATCAAGCCTGTCTTGCTGCCGCTGCTTCCACCGCCAAACCGTTCAAGCATCTCATCTTCCTGCTTTTCTATATCTTCCAGATCAGGCATTATCATGGTGCTGCTGTCCATCTTGATGGTTTCCTTCACATCAACGTCATCATTGAGATCATCCAGAGACACGCTAGCGGATGCATCCGGTTCACTTACCGCCACCTCTTCCCCGGGAGTCTCCTCAACCTCCACTTCAGGGACGGCTTCTTCTTTCACAGTATATCGCCGGGAAATATCTTCAATGGTTTTTGTATCTCCCTGGTAAAGCGCATTAACAAACTGCGCAAGAATTCTTTCATTTACAGCGAATGGTAGAGATTCCATCAAACTATGAAGCTCCGACTCCATCTCTTTCGCACTCTGAAATCGATTTTCAATATTCTTTGCAAATGCCTGACGGATGAGTAGCTCAGTTCCATTGGATACATCAGGATTTAAATCCTTAATAGGCTTGTATTGAACCTTCCTTACCTTCTCCAGAATACTGATCTCGCTGTCAGCCAGAAAACACTTGCTTCCGGTAATTGATTCATATATAACTGACGCCAATGAAAAAAGATCCGAACGGTTGTCAATGGGTTTTCCATAAGCTTGCTCTGGAGACATATAGAGCAGTTTTCCCTTCAGAGCTCCTGCCTGTGTCTGGCTGGCTTTTGTGGCTGCTTTTGCGATGCCAAAATCAACCAGCTTTACATCACCACCCTTGGAGATAAGGATATTCTGTGGACTGATGTCCCGATGGACAATCTTCAGGTCCTTCATATCCAAGCCCTTTTTCCGGTGAGCATAATCCAGTGCACTGAGAATTTTACCTGCTATGAAGAGAACCAATGGTTCCGGAATGTTCATTTTTCTTTTCTTACATTCCTTCAAAATATTCCGAAGATCATACCCCTCAACATATTCCATCGCAATGTAGAAAGAGTTTTCAATTTTTCCGAGATCATAGATTTGGGCAATATTGGGGTGATTCAATTGGGCAGCGAGCTTCGCTTCGTCAATGAACATTGTTACGAACTCTTCATTATCCACAAGATGAGAAAGAATTCTCTTGATCGCCACAATCTTCTGGAACCCCTGCACGCCCCTGCGTTTTGCTTTGAATAACTCCGCCATTCCGCCTGTGGCAACCTTCTCCAGCAGAACATAACTTCCATATTCAATTCCCTCACCGCGCTTTCCTTTCTTCACCTTAATCTTAGCGTCATCTTTTCTTGGTTCAGGTGTTTCGGATTTTACTTCCGCTTCCTGCTTCTTTATCGCAGGCTCTGATTTGGGTTCAGGTTTAGGCCCCGGCTCAGGCTTTGTTTCCGGTTGCTTTTCCGGTTCCGGGGAAGCTTCGGCAACTGGCTTCTCAGGCTCAGGCTTTGTTTCCGGTTGCTTTTCCGGTTCCGGGGAAATTTCGGGAACTGGCTTTTCAGACTCTTGAATTTTCTCCTTCTGTTTTTGCTCTTTCTGTTTCTCAGCGTCTCCCAGGGTACCTGGTGCTTTTTCCACATCCTTGATTACATCACTGAATATGTCAGAAGAAGTGAGCACTGGTTCTTCCGGTGCCTTCGGTTTGGGAGAAACTGTTCTTGTTCCGGGAATTTTACCAGACATGGTCTCTTCCAGAATTTCTTCAAGACGCCTTTTAGCCGATGCTTTTTTCTTCGGGATTTTCCGTGTCTCAGATCGTTCCAGATACTTTTTTACCAATGCCTGAAGTGTTTCATCTTCAAAAGGCTCTTCGAGGTATTCCTTTACACCATATTTGCTCACAGCCTCGGTACGGTACCGGTTTCCCTTGTACACTGACGTGACCATGATAACCGGAAGATTCGGATGATCTGCCGTTAACTTCTGCGCCACCTCAAAGCCAGATAATTTGGGAAGCATGGGGTCGATAATTGCAAGGTCGGGAACAAAGTCTTCCACAACTTCCAACGCTTCCATTCCGTTCTTGGCTGTCGCAGTCTCGTACCCGAGATCTACAATCAATTCATTCAGTCTGGATAGTCGATTTGGTTCATAATTAACAATTAAAACTTTTTTACCCATGAATTACCCCATCCCCATAGATTGTTTTTCTGAATATATCACAGCTTTTTCAAAAATGAAACAAAAAAACCGGTACATACTGGAGAAGTTCTTTTACGCCAACTCGCACATTCCAAAACTAATAGATTCACTCCTTGAGGCATTTTCAGCCTCCATATTTTTTAACTCCCCTCTCCTCTTATTTTTCTGATTCTCTTGCATACTGAAACAAACCACCCGCGGAAAGAATGTCCACCTGCACCTTTGGGAAACTGCGCCCCTGAAACATTATGTTCCGATTACTCTGGATATCTCCCGTCCTGCTGTTCACTTCAACTGTGTCTCCAGTCTTGAAATCCGCTTCGCCAATTCCCGGCGCTTCAAGGATCGGAAACGCTGAGTTAATGGCATTTCTCTTGTAGATTGCTCCAAAAGATTCAGCAATTAAAAGGGAAATTTTTAACGACTTGAAACAATCTACCGCCTGTTGGCGTGACGAACCGGCGCCGAAGTTTTTACCTGCAATTACGATGTCCCCCGGCCGGGCTTCACTGGGAAAAGATTCCCACCCGTCCAGATTATCCAGGGCGTACTTTCCCATTTTCTCAATATCCGTTTCGGCGAGATAGCGGTTATGAAAAATCATGTCTGTGTCTATATCGTCAATCAACTTGCCCTCGGGGCTTGTCAATACCCAGATTCTTCCTGTAAATTTCATCTGCCTTCCTCCTCTTCCAGAAAAGCCACGGGGTCCGTTATTTTTCCAGTAACTGCACATACCGCAGCAACAACAGGACTGGCAAGGTAGGTGTCCCCGTCTCCCTGTTTCCCGCGAAAGTTTCGATTGGAAGTGGAAATCTGGACTTCACCCTTCCCGGTCATTCCGATTTGTCCCGAAGCACAGCCGCCGCAGCCGGGATTGGAGATGATCACTCCCGCATTGTAAAGTGTTGAAATAGTACCGTCCGCGAGAAGCTGTCCGAAAACACCCTTTGTCGCGGGAACGGCTTTTACCATTACTCCTTCATGAACCGGATATCGGGAGAAAATCGTGGCAGCAGCATGAAAATCTTCCACCCTTCCATTTGTGCAGGAACCGATGAATACCGAGTCTACCGCTCTGCCTGCAATTTCTTTCACATCTTTCACATTGTCCGGTTTCGGCGGGCATGCGATCTGGGGCTGAAGGTTTGAAATGTCAATTTGTTCCACCCGTTTATACACCGCATCCGGGTCCGGCAAGGGCATGGCCACTTTTTCGTCGTGGGTCAGGTCGCGAAAATGAGCCAGGATCTTATCATCTGGTTGAATAAAGCCGATAATTCCGCCCATCTCTGTCACCATACTTGAAAGTGTAATCCGTTCGTACAGTGATAGACTGTCAATTACTTCCCCGGTGAACTCAATAGCAGATCCCAGTGCCCCCCGGGAGCCCAGGTGTTTTAATGTCCACAGCGTCAAGTCTTTAGCTGTTACAGGATACTGATATGGTTCACCCCGAAATTCTACCTTTATCGTTTCAGGCACTTCGAACCAGGTACGGCCCGTCTTGAACGCGAATGCAATATCCGCATCCCCCATTCCCTGCCCGAAACAGCCGACTGCTCCCAGAATGTTCAAGTGGCTGTCTGTACCCACGTAAATTGAACCAGGCCAGCACAATCCCTTCTCAACCGCCACATGGGACCCTATCCCTGAATCAACATCAAAGACTTTCATCCCTTTGTTTCGTGCGAAGACCCTGCAGAGTTGCTGATTGTTGGCATAGGGAATATTGTTCGCCGGAACAACACAATCAAAAGTGAAAAATGTCTTCGATGGATCCGCAAGCTGGACATCTTCACCGTAAACCGACTGTAGCCGCTTCACAACATTGGGACCTCCAAAGTCGCGAGCCGAGCGTGTGTCAATATTCAGCCAGATGATGTTTCCCGGCTTTACTTCATCAGACGAATGATTCATAAAGATTTTTTCAATCACCGTATGTCCCATACTTACCCCTATCCTATATTTCAAATTTCAGAACCACACATATTTTACAGGAAGAACATCAAAGACAAAAGACAAAAGGTTGGGGCTGGCAGGGAATCTAAGCGCAGTTTCCTGACTGTGTCTCATCCCGTCATCTTCATGTGTCAGCTTCTCCCTATTTCCTCTATTCACATCAATAAAAAAACCATTTAGCTTTTCAGTTTTGAGATGTTATGGCATTCAGCAACTTCATTCACTTTAATATGTCAGCAATCCTTGTTACCTCCTCCAGAAGGCTGGTGTAAACAAGACCATCACCGTATAAATTTCCAGGCGCCCGATCATCATTGCAAAACTGAGTACCCATTTAATCCATGCCGGATAAAATCCGTAATTCTCAGCCGGGCCCACCAAACCCAGTCCCGGCCCTATGTTGCCAACAGTTGCCAGCGCCGTGGTAACTGAAGTCAAAATATCATGTTCAGCCGACGCAACAACAAGGGTTACGATCAGAACCAGAAAAACGTACAGGAAAAAGAAACCCGAAATAGCAAAAACAATGCTGTTTTTGACGGTTCGTCCACTGATTTTGAGCGTGAGCACAGCGCGAGGATGGACGAGTTGTTTCATTTCGTTGAGACCCTGCTTCAGCAACGTCAAGATTCGGATAACCTTGATACCACCACCCGTCGATCCGGAACAACCGCCAATAAACATAAGAAAGACCAAAACAGCCTGGGACAGGAAAGGCCATTGCTCGAAATCCGTTGTAGCAAAGCCCGTTGTGGTCAGTATGGATGCCGACTGAAAGGCAGCGTGGCTGATTGTTTCTGAAATGGTCTGAAACATCTTGCTCTGGAACAGGTCAATCGTGATGATGGCAGTAGCCACCATAAAAATCAACAAATATGCCTTCAGTTCACTATCTCGGAGAACCGACTTCCGAGGTCCCAGCAATAGCTTGAAATGAAGGGCAAAGTTCATACCGGCTATGAGCATGAATAGGGTGATGATACTGTTTATGTACAATGAATCATAGTGTCCTACACTTGCATTTTTAGGGGAAAAGCCTCCCGTAGCAAGGGTACCGAAGGTATGTGTGGTGGCATCGAACAGGTTCATGCCGCCGAACATCAGCAGGGCAATTTCCAGCAGGGTGAAGCCCAGGTACAGGTACCAGAGCATCTTGGCGGTCTCCGTGATCCGAGGTGTAAGCCGATCCACCGACGGTCCCGGCGCTTCCGCCTGGATCAGCTGGAGACCTCCGATTCCCAGAAGTGGCAGTACCGCAACTGTCAGTACAACTATGCCCATTCCCCCTAACCAATGCGTAAGAGAGCGCCAGAACAGCAATGATTTCGGCAACGATTCAATCTGGGTGAGGATCGAGGCTCCTGTCGTCGTAAAACCCGACATGGTTTCAAAAAAGGCATTGGTGTATGTCGGCATGCTTCCCGAAAGGTAGAATGGCAGAGCTCCGAACGCGGCTGCGGTGAGCCAGCTTACGCTGACAAGGAGATAGCCGTCTCTCGGTGTCAGCGTCGGTGCTTTCAGGTTCCGGGTGGCGGCCAGCACGATTCCCCCCAACGTTGTCATAACCGCGACCGGCACAAGGAAGGCTACCGCTATTCTGCCGTCCCCCCCCGCCAATGCGATTATGGCGGGAATCAACATGAATACCGCTATGATAATCACCAGCGCGGCAACAATCCGAGCGACAAGTCGAAGATTCATGTCTGTTCTTCCGAAAATAGCCGTTCCAGTTTTTCAATGGCGCCCTTCTTAACGAACACCATAACCAGGTCGTTGGCCTGTAGGACCGTATGACCGTCCGGGATCAGATCAGCGCCGCCCCTGCGGATGGCAAGCACCAGCGCGTGCTTCGGCACTTTCAGATCCTTCAGGGCGAGACCCACCACCACGTGTCGATCAGAAAGAGTGAACTCGATGACCTCAGAGCGTCCGTCAAAAAGCGTATGAATGCTGCGCATGTTCCCCCTGCGAAGGTACTGAACAATTGCATTGACCGAACTGAGCTTCGGGCTGACTGTGGCATCAATTCCTAGATTTGCGGCCAGATTAAGATAGTTGGGTCGGCTGACCAGGGCAAGGGCCCGCCCGGCACCTTTCGTTTTGGCATAGACACCCGCAAGAATATTAAGCTCCTCGTTATCGGTGGCGGTAATGATCAGATCGGTTTCTGCAAGGCGTTCGTCCTGGAAGATGGACTCATCGGAAATATCACCATTCAGTACCAGCACATCCGACAGGGACTCCGCCAGTTCCCGGCATTTATCCTCGTCTCGGTCCACGAGCCGAACTGTGTACCGGTTTCGAGCCAGGTAGCCCGCAACATAGCGGCCAATCATGCTACCACCAACGACCACCACATGTCGCAACCGGGATTTGGTCTTGCCCGCCTTTTCCAGTACCTGGTCCATCGTGGACTCCTCGGCAACCAGATAGATATGATCATTTTCTTCGATCCGTGTGCTGCCGGTTGGCACCATAATGCCATCATCTCTGATAATGCCGGCTATCAGAAAATTTTCCCTAATGTTCCCCTTGATTCGCTTCAGTGTCTGGTTTCGAAAAGATGAATGCGCGTCAATAAATAATTTCCTCAGTTCGATCCGGGTGTTTTCAAATACTGTAACTTCAGTGATCGCACCGTGACGAACCGTGTTAAGGATGGCCTTCGCCGCTTCAGTTTCCTGATTTACTACGAAATCAATGCCCAGGTGAGGGCTGGCGAACAGCTTCGTTTTCAGATAGTAGAGGCTCCTGACCCGGGCAATTTTCTTGATTTTTGGAAATTCGGCGCTAACCAGAAAACAGGCGATGATATTCGCCTCATCACTGTCCGTTGCCGCCACAAAGTAATCAGCTTCCTCCAGATTTGCGGCCCGGATCTCTTCCAGGTCTTTACCGTCTGCATGGAGCACGAGGCAATCCAGATGGGCAGCTGCATACTGGGCACGGGATGCATTCTTTTCTATCAACACCACGTCCCCGCTTTCCATAATTAGCTGTTCGGCAAGGTTATATCCGACCTGTCCAGCACCTACAATGACCGTTTTCATGGTCTCAGTAAACCATGAAACAGGATTTTTCTCAAGATGCAATCAAGCTCTCAGTAAGAAAATTACGACCCATCACAACCGGAAAGGAAGAGAGAGTCTCTCGCAAAGCGCGCCAGGAACGCTAAGGATTCACGCCTGCGTGAAAGACAGCAGTGTTCCGGAAATCCAGAAGGTTGCGTATCGCCACCGGGAACGGGGCAGCTTCCGACTTACAGCCCTTCCTTGACAGTCACAAGTTACACGTCGCGTCGAAGGCGTACTTCAAGCGTTGATAAGTGAAGAGGATAACGATTAAAGGCCCGGAGAATGGTATCTGCTTCAGCGCGAAACGCGGCCAGATATTCTCTGACTTCTACCTCCACAGTCAACGTGCCGCCCTTTATTCCTGTAGGGCTTCCCCATCCGCTAACCGGTTCGGGAATGACCCGCTTCCAGACCATTTTGATAAATTCAAGCGGTGGACAGCCCCATTTAAGAAGCAGTTCGGGGGAAATTGTTTTGAAATACTTATCTGTTAGGTTCAAGACCGACTACCTTGTTCTTTCCCTCTTGCTTCGCTTTGTACATCATGGAATCCACTGCTACCAGCATTTCCTGAAAAGAGTTAAAGTTTTCGTCCTTCAACGTCACAACACCGAAACTTGCAGTAATGGACAGAGATGCGGTTCCGTATTCGAATTTGTGGTTGAAAAGTGCTTCCCGAAGGCTTTCTGTTTTTTGCAGTGCCGCTGGAAATTCCGTATTTTTCATCAGAATGACCATCTCTTCACCTCCATATCGACAAAAGAAATCAATCTCGCGGATTTTCGACTTTACAATGTACACGACATCCTTTAATACCATGTCGCCGCAAGTATGTCCGAATTTGTCGTTGATGTGCTTGAAATTATCCAGATCAAAAAATACGAGGCTCAGCGGCAGTCCCGTTCGAAAATGAAAGAGGTATTCCTTTCCACAGTTCTCCTGAAAATATGTGCGGTTATAAATACCGGTCAGCGGGTCCCGGGTAGCCTTATCAAACAGCATCCGGTTGATATCTAAGTCAATTTGGTCGGTATAGGCAAACTTGAAGACACAGATATCACCGAGAAAAACCCGGTCACCATCCTTCAACACTCGGACGTTTACTTTTTCTCCGTTTACAAACGTTCCATTGGTACTATCCAGATCACGGACATAAACATTTCCCCCCTGCTTGAATATCATGCAGTGTTTTCTGGATAATGCTGTAATGTCAAGGGAAATGTCGCACTCGGCACTCCGGCCGACAGTCAGTTCCATAGCCGGCTTCAACTGAACTACTTTCCCCAGCATTTCATTCACCAGGAGTGTCACGGTCGGTGTTGTGCTGCGTTTCACCAGAGATTGCTTCTTCAAGCCCTGAACATCAATTATACCCGTAACGTCAAACCGCTTTTTCATGGCTAATATTCTACCAGAAACTTTCGTGACATTGCATATCCTTTAATAATGACATCGATAAAAGCCTTGTCCGCGTTCCTTTTCAGGGGGAGCCTCTTTTGTACAATATTCACCTGCCCGGGGACAACGGGACAGAAAACGGCATAGGTTTCCCTCTGACATTTTTCCATTGTCGCTCCCCGCCCGTGCATTTTTTCGCAAGTCCTCAATGCGGTAAGGGGGAGCTGCCTGCAATAATTCTTTTGTGTATGGGTGTCCTGGCCGTTGGAGCACATCCTCTGTTTTCCCAATTTCGACGATTTCACCCGCGTACATAATGGCTACTCGATCCGCAAGCCCTCTAAATAAAGCCAGGTCATGGGCGATCAGCAATATGGAAATACCGGAATTGTCCCGGGATTCTTTCAGCAGGGCCAGGATACCTCCTCTGAGTTCAGCATCCAGTGCACTGACCGGTTCATCGGCAACGAGCAGACGGGGGCGAAGGGCAAGAGCCCTCGCAATGCATACACGCTGCTGTTCACCTCCGGACAGCTGATCCGGACGCTTTTTCATACATGCCTCGTGTAAACCCACCACCTCAAGCATATCTTTCACGAACGTGTCGGCACTTTCCGCTATTTTTGTCCGTTGAATTTTCAACGGCTCCACGATAATTTTCTCTACCCGCATCAATGGATTTAATGAGGCAAAGGGATCTTGAAAAATTGCCTGAATCTCTCCTCGGCTCTGGCATCTTTTTCCATGTCTCTGCGTCTCAAGCCTTTCCCCCTTGTATCTGATCTCACCTTCATCCGGCAGCTCAAGGCCAAGGAGCAGACGTGAAATTGTAGTCTTCCCTGAACCGGACTCTCCGGCAAGTCCCAGAATCTCCCCTGAAGAAATATTGAAAGAGACCTCCCGAACAGCTGTCATCATGGAATTCTTCTCTCCTGAAATTCGAAATCTTTTTGTGCATCGGGTAACCGTTAATAGCGGTGGCATCGAACCTTTCTTCCCTCAACTTCCCTGATCTCCGGCACACGGGAAGCGCATATCTCCTCACTTCTTACACATCGCTGGCAAAAAACACAACCGTTGATATTATCAGATGTTCCCAATCCACGAACCGCCACTGAATCTATGCGGTTGCCAGCACTCAGAAGCGCTTCTGAATATCCGTGCAGGGGCCTTTCAAGTATTTTTTCCGTTGGGCCCTCTTCTACAATGAACCCGCCATTCATCACTGCCAGTTTTTTAGTAACACCAGCCAAAAGAAGAATATTGTGAGTGATCATCAATAAACTCGAGTCTTCTGCCACCTGAAACAACAGACCCATCATGTCCTTTTCAGTTGTGGAGTCAAGACCAGTGGAAAACTCGTCAGCAATCACAAGTTTTGGCCTCAGCATAAAAACCATGGCGAGATAAACTCGCTGTGCCATCCCACCGCTCAGTGAGTGAGGATAAGACGAAAGAATTCGCCTGACCCGGTCAAATCCGACCCGCTCCAGCCAGGCTGCTGATTTGTCAACTGCATCTTGCTTTGAATCCGCGCAACTGTTGGCCAGCAAAGTTTCAACCATCTGCTGTTCCACCGTGTAAACAGGGTCCAGTCCTGAAGCAGTATTCTGAACCAGAAAACCAATCTCCCTTCCCCGAATTCGACGCCGGGCAGATTCTTTCATTTTCAGCCAGTTTTTCCCACGATACAGAATTTGTCCCTTTCTTACACTCATTCCTCTGGGAAGGAGTCCGGCTATCGCCCGTGCGAGCATACTCTTTCCAGCTCCCGACGCACCCACAAGGCCCCATGTCTCACCTTCCTTGATTTCAAGTGATATATCCCGCAAAACAGGACGATTGGGGGTACCGACAGACAGATTTTCAATCCGCAGTAATGAAGGCATCAGAAGAGTTTCCTATCCGGGACAATCAGTCCAAACAGCGCGTAAGCTTTTCCAGTAACACAGCGGCCTCTTGGTGTTCTTTCCAGAAAACCCATCTGGAGAAGGTACGGCTCATAAACGTCTTCAATGGTGTCTCTGTCTTCCGAAATCGCTGCTGACAGTGTCCCAAGTCCAACGGGGCCGCCTCCATGATTTTCAATAATTGTTTTCAGGATTCGGCGGTCTACTTCGTCAAAGCCATGTTCATCTACTTCAAGCCGGCCCAATCCCATGCTGGCAATTTTTCGGTTAATCACTCCATCCCCCTTCACATCTGCGAAGTCCCGGAGACGTCTCAGGAGTCGGTTTGCAATCCGTGGTGTTCCCCGAGACCGGCGAGCGATTTCAAAAGCACCTTCCTCATCGATGGGGGCCCCCAGTATCGACGCGGAACGTTTTACAATGATGGCTAATTCCTCCACCGTATAGAAATTCAATCGATGAACCACTCCGAATCGATCCCGCAGTGGCGCCGTCAGCATCCCGGCCCGAGTCGTGGCCCCCACCAGCGTAAAAGGATTCAACTTAAAACGAAATGAACGGGCGCCAGGCCCTGTACCGGTAATTAAATCCAGCTGAAAATCTTCCATTGCAGGGTATAGTATTTCCTCCACAGATGCGGGGAGCCGGTGGATTTCATCCACAAACAATACATCTCCCGGTGCCAGTTTGGTCAAAATAGCCGCCAAATCTCCTGCTTTCTCTATCACGGGACCCGACGTGGTTTTGATATGAACACCCAACTCATTGGCAATTATCATCCCAAGTGTGGTTTTCCCCAGCCCGGGAGGCCCGTAAAAAAGACAATGGTCCAGCGCTTCCTGTCGCAGCTTTGCAGCCTCAATATAAACTGACAGATTTTCCTTTATTCTTTCCTGTCCCACATAATCCGTCAGAGTCGCCGGCCTCAGTACCTGCTCAAAACTGGACTCATCACTAAACTGTTCCGGGTCGTGTATCATCTCTTCCATACAATCAGTTTACAGGAAAAAGCTCCGAGCATCAATTGGAGAAGTGATGGGTGATGGGTGATGGGTGATGGGTGATGGGT
>CBEUWV010000017.1:0-14211 GCA_965546895.1 uncultured bacterium | reverse complement strand
ATCCGGATGTGATTGTGCTGGCTGGGTTTGTCAAGCTGTATTTTATGCCGGAAAGTTTTGAGGGCCGGGTGCTGAATATCCATCCCGCGCTGGTTCCGGCATTCTGCGGTAAGGGATTTTACGGGATGAAGGTTCACCGGGCTGTGGTGGATAGCGGAGTGAAGGTGACGGGTTGTACCGTTCACTTTGTTTCGCCCGTTTATGATGAAGGACCGATTTTCCTCCAGGAATGTGTGCCGGTGAGGGCCGGAGACACGCCGGAGGATGTGGCAGCCCGTGTGTTTGAGCTGGAGTGCCGGTTGTATCCGAAGGCGTTGAATCTGCTGGCGGATGGCCGGGTAAAGTTGAGTGGAAATAAAGTGTGGATAGAAGAAAGATGAGAGAGGGAGAGCATGGATTTGAAAAACCTGTCGATTGAGGAACAACTGGATTATCTGACGAAGGGTACGGTGGATTGCATTCAGCGGGAAGACCTGAAAAAGAAACTTGAAAGCGGAAAAACGCTCCGGGTGAAAGTGGGGTTTGATCCATCTGCTCCGGACCTTCATCTCGGTCACACTGTGGTGATTCGGAAGATGAAACATTTTCAGGATTTGGGCCATGAGGTGGTGTTCCTCATCGGTGATTTCACCGGGATGATAGGGGACCCAACGGGAAAGAAGAAGACCCGGCCCCAGTTGACCCGGGAAGAGGTTTTGCAGAACGCGGAAACCTACAAGGAACAGGTTTTCAAGATACTGGACCCCGACAGGACAATTATTGATTTCAACAGCCGCTGGCTGGCAAAATTGGGAAGCGACGGTTTTATCCGTCTTGCCGGAAAATATACCGTGGCCCGGATTCTGGAGCGGGATGATTTTACCAACCGGCTGGAGAAAGGGCTCCCCATCGGGTTGCATGAGCTGCTGTATCCACTGTGCCAAGGCTATGATTCTGTGGCTTTAGAATGTGACGTGGAGCTGGGTGGAACCGACCAGACTTTTAATCTCCTGGTAGGCAGGGACCTGATGCGGGAGCACGATCTGGAACCACAGGTGGTCATGACCTTGCCCCTTCTGGAAGGTACCGACGGTGTGGAAAAGATGAGCAAATCTCTGGGGAATTATATCGGTGTAACAGAACCAGCACGGGAAATTTACGGAAAAATCATGTCCATATCGGATGAGTTGATGTTCCGCTACTTTGAATTGGTAACCGACCTGCAGATGAAGGAAATCAGGCAGATTGAAAGTGACATGAAGGCTGGGAAACGCCATCCCAAGGAAGTGAAGTCTAAGCTGGCCAGGATGATTATCCGGGATTTCTACGATGAAGAAGCAGCAAGCGATGCAGAAGCCCACTTTGAACAGGTTTTCGCGAAAAGAGGCATTCCGGATGACATGCCGGAAATTATTCTGGACGGGAAAGAAGTTTTGCTGGCAAAATTGATTGCGGAGAATGGGCTGGCAGCGTCCGGCGGTGAGGCAAGACGCTTGATCACCCAGGGTGCGGTAACCATTGACGGTGAGAAGGTCAGTGACCCGGCGTTCCACCTTGAGCTGGAGAAGGCCGAAGCGATACTGAAGGTGGGAAAACGCCGGTTTGCCCGTCTGATTATTCGATAGGAGATGAGAAGTGTGGCAACGCCTGTTGAACTGGTTCGGCTCAGGCCGGGAAGAGGATGAAATTGTAGACTATTTTGTCAAAAAGTCTACACAGGCGCTGCTTCAGGAACGATACGGAACCGCTGTCCGGTATATAGACCGGGCCCTGGAATTCAGTCCCAAATCCAGCCGCTTACACGTGGCGAGGGGTATCATTTATCTGGAAGGTATCCATAATCTGGCGGAAGCTTTGGATTGTTTCAAGCGCGCTGCTCAGTTACCGGCAAATGGAGACAGGGAAAATGAAATGGCTCGGGAGCGGGCACGGGAATTAATTAAAGAGGTCATGCAGAGCGCAAAAGGGGAGGATGAAGATGACAACAAGGGAACCTGAATTTATCTTTCAGCTGAAGGCAGAAGACATTCTCCAGGAGATGAAGTACAAAACAGCAGGGGCGGCTCCTGATCGAATTGTCTCTTTAGCCGAAGAGGCTGTGAAGGAAATTGAACAGACTGTTGAACCGTCTTTTGGTCTGAACCTTGAAGTGGACCTGGAGGATTTTGAGTTTACGGAGTACAGTGCGGGATTTCCCGTGGAGCGGCTTTCTCTGGCATGTGTGACGCTGGGCGCCAACCTGGATACTGCCATGCAGTTTCATCGGGAAAAAGGAGAGGATACATACGAATTTATGATGCAGCTGGGCAGCAACCTGATTGTGGAAGCCCTGGCCGACCACGTGAACTATCTGATTTGTCACAGCCGGGATCGGGAACATATGCTGATACCGGCATTTCGGAAAAGCCCGGGGGTTGGAAGGGTGCCGCTCCATGAAAATGGTCCCATTGCAGAATATCTTCACGCAGATCGGATTCAGATTGAAGTTACGAACTTGTTCCAGCTTCTTCCCAAAAAGACAATTCTCTTTTTTGTGGAATGGGCACCGCGGAAAACGCACCACAACGATTTGAAGAAACGCTGCCACCACTGTGGCAAAACCCCATGTGAATTTCGGATATGACTAAGTTACCGGGTGTACTGGCGTTGACAACAATTTTCCCGGATCCGGACCTTCAGATGGAGCATGACAATGAGGTTAAAGCCTGGTTTGGCATGGAAGCGCGAACAGTACTGGATTTTTTCAGCCTGCCGGATGCGCCGGCAGGTAGTGGATCAGAAGAAAAGATGGATTGGCTTGTGAAGAAAATTCGCCAATTGAAACCGGAGATTCGGGATTGCAGCATAGACCATTACTGGCGGGATGTGCTGGAAGAAGCCACTGGACTTCCGGTTATTCACTGTCCGTTTCCCGTGAAATAGCATTCTGAACATCTGTCTGCCGGATTGTGTTTGAAATCATTTCTTCAATGTGTTGAATGTGCGTTCCCTCCCAATAAAGTTTTCCGCAACTCTCACACTGGAAAAAATCTTCCTGCGTTTGAAAAACATAGGGAGGTACCTGTCCCTCAACACTTGATTTTGATATTGAAACAAGGGAGCCATTGCAGATTGAACACCTGCCGGGTAAATGAAAGTGATTCAGTTTGAATCTGGTCGCCACTTCTTTCAACTGTTCCGGCAACAAAATATTTCGGACAAAATAGGCCGCTTCCCCCATCCTGGCCACCAGAGGACGATCACGGGTCAGAAGAATTCGCTTTTCTTTGAGAGCCAGATCCATCAGGAAATCATCCTGCGCGGAATTGGAATAGAACGTGTCAAAACCCATGAGGCGCAGCCATTTGGCCAGTTTCCCCAGCATAATGTCTACTGCGAAGAAGGGCTCTTTTTCCATAGAATAATTGTACCGCAGATTGTCGGCGTATGCCCCGGATTTTCAAACGCGATATTTTCTTGAATGATTGTCGTCACATTTTGCAGAAGTTTCAAATATTTTGAATGAAAAAAATTACAAAATAGGGTATGGTTTTCATGCTACAGGAATAAGAATTGCAGCTTCAGGGGGGGCAAATGTCCAGATTTCTATTTTTTCTGATTTTCTTCGTATCCACACTTCCAACTTTGGCAGGAACAGGCGGGCATGGTATGGGCCTGTTGTTTCGGGACCCGGCAAAAGACCCACATGCACGACAGGTGAAAACGCTGGCTGAGTTTCAATCTGTCAAAGAGACAGAGCTTCCTGCAGCATATGACAATACGGCATATTTGCCGCCGGTAGGATCCCAGGGCGGACAGGGAAGTTGTGTGGCATGGGCTGTGGGGTATTACATGCGAGCGGAAATGGAAAATTTCGCACTGAATCGCACCGACCCTGTACTGCGGGCAATGGACTGCAACCGGTTTTCTCCCGCGTTTCTATACAACATGATTCACGTTTCCGGTGATAATGGAGCCTATTATTCAGATGCGTTTCAGGTACTGGCAACCTTTGGTTGCAGCAGTTGGCAAGCGATGCCGTACAATGATGGGGATTATTCAACCTGGCCTTCAGAGACGGGTTTCATGGAATCCATGCGGTACCGGACAATGACTGCCGGGGAGGATGATTTTTACTGGAAAGAAATCAAATCCGATGTCGATATCGCAGACATCAAACAACTGATTGTGGAGGGGACAGCCCCCATCGTGTCCATCTTTGTTTATCCGCCATATAATTCACTGAACGAAAACAACGATGATTACACCATTACTGACGGATATTCCGGTGATCTGAGCGGTGGGCACGCCCAGTGTATCGTGGGTTATGATGATAATCACGAAAGTTCGGATGGCTTGGGCGCTTTCCTGGTGGTAAATTCCTGGGGAGAAGATTGGGGGAACCACGGATTTTACTGGCTGTCCTATGATGCCGTAAAATCTCATGACACCAACCATGACGGAAGGGTGAATGAAGATGACGAAGCCATTACAACCGGGAGAGTGTATTGGGCAGATCGCCGTGAATATGAGTCGGCACAGCACCTGGCCAAGTTCAACATCCATCACGCAGCTTCCAGAAGTATTGATATTGAGTTGGCATGCGGTGATACCACGCTTCAATTGCTGGATCTCTACGTAAAGCTTTCCGGGGATAAAGATTACCAGGCGTTCCCGGATTCCTGTTTCGTAGTGGATGTCGATGACCTGTTTCCAGGTACTGAAAAGGACAGCCTGCCTCTGCAGCTGAAGGTGCGGGACATGCTGGTGGACGACACGGCCGGGGAAGTGGAAGATTTCCAGCTCATCGGACCGGATGGGGTGGTGAGCTGTGCGAGTGTGCCGATGGCTGTTCCTCAGACACCCGGCACGTACGGTATTCTTGAAGTGAATCCTGCCGATTGTCAGAGTTCGATCAGGAACATTCCGCAGTCTGGTAATTGGCAGGGAGCTGTCAGTTACCTGGATCTGGCCGTGAGCGGGACAACTGCTTATTGTGTAAGTGACGGTGCCCTGAACATCATAAGTTGCGATGATTCCGCCCATCCTGAAGGGATCGGCCAGTATTCGGACTTAGGATTGTGCTATGGCGTGGATGTTTTCGGAACAACAGCAGTGGTAGCAGATTACAATTACGGGCTGCGGCTGCTTAATGTATCCAATCCGTCACATGTTCTGTTGCTGGGAGAACTTCCCATTTCAGCGGCCAATCCGTACAAGGTGGCAATTGATGGCAGTATTGCTTATGTCGCATTGATTAATGGGGGGTTTGTCATTGCCGATATCAGCGATCCGGCTCATCCGATTCAAAAGAGCCGATTTAGTCTCCGCTATGCATATGACGTAAAGGAAAAAGATAGCCGTCTTTATGTGGCGGATGGAAATTCCGGATTGCAGGTTTTTGATGTTTCAAATCCCGTTTCGCCCAGCCCGGTGGGCAACTATTCCTCCGGTGGTTTTGTCAGGGCCGTTGCACTGTCCGGCAACAGCGCTTTGATTGCTGATTCTACGAAGGGATTGATAATCTTAGATGTTTCTGATCCCGCACATCCCACAAGAATCGGTATTATCGGTTTGGCCGGGACACCCTTTCGTATATGGGTGGAGGGAACCATTGCCTATGTTGCCGAGGGAGGAAATGGAATTGAGGTGTTTGATTTTTCAGATGTAGCGAACATAACGAAAACTGCCACCATACCGGCGGCGGATTATGCCAGGGGCGTCGTCAAAGGTGACACAATATTGTATGTGGCAGATCGGAATGCCGGACTGTCTCTCATTGATGTGCAGGATAATTCTGCCCCAGTTGCTCTGGGCAGTTACAAGGGGTTCAGTCCGGGGCCTGCATTTGCCGTGGGAGATGAGCTCGCGCTTGTCAGCGATACCGGAAATGAAGTCCAGTTTTTTTCAATAGATGCTGATGGTTCTATCACAAAAGGCGGTGCAATCTACCTGGATGAAGCGGTTACCCGGGGAGCCGGGTATCCGGGTTCGTTTTTTGCGCTCATTAAAGGGACGAACAAGCTTTTGATCGTGGATACGAGCGATCCTGCCCATCCTGTGCAAAGAGGAACGCTGCCGTTTTCCGGCAGAACACTGAATCATGTGGTGGTGAGCAACAATCGAGCGTATGTCAGCGCGGATGACGGGGTGCATGTGATCAATTTGTCCAACCTTGATGCACCTGTTGAATCGGGTTTTTTCAGTCTTTCGGGAGCGAACGCGTTGTGTATGGCGGATGATTTGCTCATTTCATCTGACAGTGACAGTATCCGGATTTTGAATATTGGAGCACCGGACACTCCGGTACAGCTTTCAAGTTTTTCTCTCACAAACGTATCTGGCTTATGGCTGGACAGCGAAACCTTGATTATCGGGTGCGGGTCG
This sequence comes from uncultured bacterium, assembly GCA_965546895.1. Classification (GTDB taxonomy): domain Bacteria; phylum Acidobacteriota; class Holophagae; order Thermotomaculales; family Thermotomaculaceae; genus UM-FILTER-49-7. The sequence goes on along the minus strand of CBEUWV010000017.1, from coordinate 7,866 downwards.
AACGGCCTGAAGGCGGTAAACCTCAGTGACCCCCTTCTACCTGGAACGGTGATGAGCTTGAGCGACATATCAATTGAAACGATGGATGTGCATGACGGTACGGCCTATCTCTTGGACGCTGTACACAATCTCAGGGAAATTGATATTCGTGTGCCTTCTTCCCCGGTGGAAACCGGCAGTCATTTTTTTATGGATGCCAACAGTGTCGCTGCAACATCCTGCTGTCTGGTGGTGAGTTGCCCGGACACCTCATCTTTCTCCCTTCTCCCGCTGGTCCGTCACTTCGCGGTTCCCCATGTGGCTGAATCTAACTGGACCACTGAAGTAGTACTCTACAATGAAAATCCATACGATGTGGGAATCCGCTTGAACAAATGGGCAAATTCCGGGATTTCTGAACTGGAAAACGGTGTTTTCCAGGTACCGGCAAATGCTTCCCTTGTTCTCGGTAACACCGATTTTGGGCCAGATGGGACTGCTCAGATCGGGGCGGGGGCCCTGAATCTCAAAGCAAAATTGTCATACCGGTATGGCCAGTCCCATTCACTTTGTGAGTTTTTCGTGGAGCCGGGTGCTCTGGCAGACAGCTATATGCTGGCAAACACTTATCGTCCATGGTTTGACTGGTTCGGTCTGGTAGTGGCCAATGGTGGTGAAAAGACGGTTCACGTTTCTTTGTCTGCCTGGAAAGACAGTGTTCTCCAAGGTCTCAGGGAGAATGTTGAGATTTTGCCCCATACGAAATATGTAGATGTCAGCCAGAATATCTGGGAGGGGCTATCCTACAGCGACATTGATATGGTGATCATGGAATCCGACAAACCCATTGAACCGCCGATTTCCATTACCGGGAATACGGCACAAGACCGTCACGTTTTCTTCAGTGCAAAGCCGTTGATGGATGATGTCAGTCAGGGTCAGTTCTACCTGACCCATATTCCTGATGGCAACTGGCATACAACTTTGACCTTCTACAACACGACAGATAGTGATAAACAGGTTGCTTTGACACAGTGGGGAGATGACGGTTCAACCATGGTTAATGGTGCCACATACAGTGTTTCTGCCATGGATACGCTGGTGCTGACAACGGATAACAGTGATTTTCAGGCCCAGGGCCTTGGAAAAATCCTGGCCGACAATGGAATTGTGGCTAAATTATCTTATCAATACCGGGACTCCCACTCCTTTTGTGAATTCTTTCTGGACAGGGACAAAACGGCGAAGAAATGGATGCTGATCAACAGTATTCAGGACTTTTTCCAATGGTTCGGCGTGGCCATTTCCAATCCCTCAGACACTACGGTGGACCTGACCATGAAGGCGCTGAAAAATGGAGTTGTTGTGGGCGTCACCTCGTTTACCATGGACGCTCATACCAAAAAGGTGGGAGTTGCGTCCGATTTCTGGGACGGCTTGGCATACGATGGACTGGATACAGTGATTCTGGAATCCGACCAGCCCATTCCGGCACCGATTTCCATTACCGGTAATACGGCACAGGACCGCCATGTATTTTTCAACGGAAGCAGCATGGAGTAGGGGGGCAGTGCCAGTGAAAGGGTAAGTTCGCGGCAGAGGTGAATCAGTCATTCTCTATATTTCCTCTTTGTGTACTTGCACATGCACTTTCACTCACACTATTTTTTCTCAACCTGGAAACCTCGGAAACAGTGATGGTTCGATTCTCATTGTTCATTCGGACAATCATGGCGAGGTTCTGATCATAGCCTTCGAACAATGCGGTAACTGGAGATCCATTTTCGAGAAAACGGATATGATCACCGGCGTCGAACCAGCTGAGCTCTCGGAGTTTCTTTCCAAGACTTACGAAATCCATATCTGAAAAAGCGGCCAGTATTGCTTCTACGAGCAATTGTTCGGCCTCTTCACGGACAAGGGTAGCAAGGCCGGACAGGGAGGCGGAGCTTTCCAATGGAGAAACGGCAGTATTCAGGCCGATTCCTGCCGCGACCCGGGCTGTTTTTGCTGTGATTTTTGACTCTGTCAGAATACCGCCCACTTTTTTGTCATGAAGATAAATGTCATTTGGCCATTTTATGCGAAGGGTTTCCCCCTTCAAAAACTGATTCAGCCTGGATACCACATGGATGGCAATTCGGACAGATAGACCCTGGAGAAAACGGGTATCCAGTGTTTTCCCCACTGACAGATAAATGTTCCCCGGCGGGGACTCCCAGCGATTTTCTCCTCTGCCCCGTCCTTCACTCTGGGCACCGGCAATGACAACAACGGAGTCAAATTGGTCCAGGTAGTGAAATGCCCGGGTATTTGTGGAATCGGTTGAGTCAAGACGAATGAGTTTCATTGGCGATTCCTGTGAGGCATAGTGATTTTATCGGGCACTCTGAGCACAGTGTTTTTAATGGTTTGCAGATATTTTGCCCATGTTTGACCATGAGCCCGTTGACTTCACGGATCACGCTTTTTGGCAGAAGAGATTTCAACGCCTTTTCCGATTCTTCCGGCTTGCCGGTGCGAATCCAGCCCAGACGGTTGCTGATCCGATGTACATGGGTATCTACGCAGATTTCAAAGCGGCCGAATCCGTCAGCCAGCACCAGGTTCGCGGTCTTGATTCCAACGTTGGGTAATGCCAGGAGTTTGTCCTTGTTGTTCGGAACCACATCGTGGTATTTGGAATGAATAATTTCCGCCACCTTTTTCAGATTCCTTGCCTTGGTTTTGTAAAAGCCCGCCGGGAAAATCAGTTCTTCAATCTTTTCTTCCGGGAGGCCCATCAGTTCTTTGGGACCTGGCGCTTCCCTGAAAAGTCGTGCAGCGGCCGGGCCGGTCACTTCGTCCTTTGTTCTGAGCGAAATGATGCAGGAAACCAGCAGTTCCCACGGCTTTTTGAATTTTTCCACCGGCGTTTCGATTCCGAGGTAGAGCTCTCTCAAAAGTTTAACTGTGTATTCAATCTGACGGGCGAAAAGGCGTTGAAGTATCCCGGGAATGTGGAGGGATTCAGAAAAAAAGAGATGGGTGTCGCAATCGCAGTCCCCTGCGCCGAACCCGGGGATCCCTGTGACTTCAGGTGTTTCGGAAAGCAGTGCTGCCAGCTCGTGCTCCATCCGGTTGTCCGCGACAATGTAGGGAGCAATGGCAGCCACTTTTGCCTTGTCCAGAAGGTAGTCAATGTGCCAGTGGTGTTTTTTTTCAGTGGAAAGATGTCGCCGTACCCTTGCGAAAAGGTTCTTCATGGCGGAGCCGCAATAAAAGTACCAGCCGGGAGAAAGCTCAAAGTTACTGCTTTTTGTCTGAATGGTGCAGGGACTATCCAATGTTGCAATGATGAGATAGATGCCGGAAGTCGCGACCATGCTCATTTGCCCGGAATCAGGATGTGGAGTTCTGTTTTTCTCGGAACATCTTTCTGCCAGGCGGTACCGCCGTTTCCGGAAAGTAGCAGATGAAGGCTGGATACGGCACTGTCCAGCTCTGTTTGAATCGTTCCTGCCTTCCGGTTGATTGTCAGAATGAGGTGGATCATTGTCCTCTTTCCGGAACGAACGATTGCAGATTCCCCGTGAGTTTTCATCCCAAGGGTCTGAAATGTGCCCAGAATTGCATTCTTAAATGTCTTTTCATTCACCAGAACCAGACCAGTCGCATCGGAGTCCATTTCCAGTGTGATTCCAGCGGATTTCGCTGCATCTTTCAGCAGTGAAACAAGGTCAGCCGGTTTCCCCGTGAAGGTTGAAGGGGGCGCTGAAGTGAGGGATTCATTGTTGATGATCGAAATCAAGCGTACCAGTACATAACTCGTAATTACAAGAATTACCAGTACGTAGATGTAGTGAAAGTTGAATACTGCGTCCATGATCACGGTAATAAATGCTACAAAAAGGGCTGCTGCCAATGCTTTCAAGTCCATGCAACCATTGTAGGACACAAAATTCCTATTTGCAAGCAGGATAGGAGGTGTTCTGACTGCAAAGGAATGGAAGGTCCAACATGGCGGGCAGATGTCAATCGCTGCCCATTTTCCTCCGTCTTTCAGAACGCAGAACACTGAACACATCTGTATTCAAAAAAGAAAAAGATGTGATTTCGGCTTTTATTTCGTAAAATAGGGCCATGAAAAAGGTACGAACACGAACGACAGTCGCAATTGGCCTTATTCTTATTTTTCTCCTGGGGTACATGTTGGTGGATACCTTGGGGCCCCGACTGTCGGAGTTTTCTATTCTCCTTAACATCCTGGGTATGATCAATGTTGTACTCATCGTGATTCTGGTGTTCATGATCCTCAGGGGAGTGATTAAGCCTTATCTTGAGGGCCGCAGGTTTCCAAGCCTGAACCTTTCACTTCGAACAAAGATGGTGTCACTTACATTTCTGCTTGTTGTAGTGCCTGCCACTGTCATTGTGGGGATGGGTACGGTGATTATTTACAATATTCTGGACAACTGGCACAACCCCGAACTGGTCTCAGTTATGAAATCTGCCCGGGAAATTGTGTCCCGCTATGAAACGACGGTTGCAAAGGAAACGGCCCATTACGCGCGGGTTCTGGGAGAGGAAACAACGCTGGACCTGTTGAATTCACCCAAGAATCTTCCCCATTTCCTGAAATTGAGGTTAGAACGCTATGGGCTTTCCTCCATTGAGCTTTATCGAAACGGTCAGATGATTGCCATGATTCGTGACGAAAAACTTCCCATTCAGTCACTTGCCCCCGCATCTGTAAATTGGATGAAACAATTACAGAAAGGAGAGCCGTTTCACGATATTTTATCTCTATCCACAGGTTCCTACATCCGATTCGGAAGCCTCATGCCTCTGGGAGAAGGAATTGAGGACCGGTATATGGTGGTCACCGGGCGGTTCATTGTCCGCAACCTGGCAAACCAGTTGGATCAACTGACTACAGCTGCCCAGCGTTATCAGGAAACCCAGAGAAGCATTCAATCATTGAAGACATTCAATGTCAGTTCACTTCTTTTGATTGCAATTATAGCGGTTTTTTCCGGTACCTGGGCGGGGCTCAAATTCACTGACGATTTTCTGAAGGCATTTAACCTTCTGCTGAATGGGACTGAACGGGTTTCCAAAGGTGAGCTTGATTTTGGTATTGAAGTCCGGGGCAAAGACGAGATGGGGCGGCTGATGCAATCTTTCAACGAGATGATTGACAAGCTTAGGACTCACGAACAGGAATTGAGGCTCAGAGCCATTGAGCTGGAAAGTGTTAATCAATTCCTGGAAGCTAAAAAACAGTATTTCGAGGCGGTTCTGGATGCCCTTCCAGTGGGCGTAATTTCCTTGAATTCATTTGGCAATATTTTTTCCATGAACCGCTTTTCCCGGGAAATGCTCGCTATTCGGGGACGTGTAGAAGAGGGGACCCGTTTTACCACGCTGTTGTCGGATGAAGGAGGCGCGGGCCAACTGAAACAACTGGTGGCACAGGTGACACTGGACCCGGAACCCAGTGTCCGGCAGTCCATTGTATTTGATACACGGGAAGGAATCCGCAGCACGGACGTGACCCTGACAATGCTGCGGGATCAGATGGGAGAAGAAATTGGTTTCCTGATAATTGTGGAGGACATCACGCAGCTGGAGCAGGCCCAGAAAACTCTCGCATGGAAGGAAGCTGTTCGGCGAATTGTTCATGAACTGAAAAACCCACTGACACCCATTAAGCTGGCAACGGAACGAATTCGCTTTACGGCTAAGAAGGGGAGCAGTCGCCTGCAGGAGGTAATACTCGATAGCGTTGAACCGATGCTGGAAGAGATCAGTGCAATGCAGAGCCTGATTGAGAATTTTTCCCGTTACGCGAAAATGCCGCCTCCAAAGCTTGAAGATGTTTCGGTGCACGAATTGATGGATGAGACCATCAATTTGTTGGAAAAGGCCGGAGGCCGGGTTACTTTCCGCCGGATGTATGCGGAACATCTCCCGTTGCAAAAGCTGGATCGTGCATTGATGAAATCCGCTTTTCTGAACATTTTCAGAAACGCCCTTGCTGCTATGGAAGGCGATGCAGCGGGAACAATTACCATAAAGACGATTTATTTCGCAGCAGGACACCGTGTTCAGATTGAGATCAGTGATACTGGAAAGGGCATTGACCCTTTGATTCGAGAGAAAATTTTCATTCCGTATTTTTCGACGAAGGCAAAGGGTGACGGTCTGGGGCTTGCCATTGTGCAGAATATTATTACGGCACAGAATGGCCATATTTCAGTGAAAGACAATTATCCCAGAGGGTCGACATTTGTAATTGACCTTCCTGTGGTTTGAGTAGTGGTCCTGTCTGACTTGAATTGGGGCAACAGATAGAAAAATTGGGAGGGAATGTGAAAATCATAATTCTTGCCGGAGGTAGCGGGACAAGGCTCTGGCCTTTGTCGCGGCAGGCCAATCCAAAACAATTTTTGAGAAGGTTTGAGGGAAAGTCTTTGCTTCAAAAGACAATAGAACGTGCCCTGACTGTCGCAAAAAGTGAAGACATCCTGGTTGTTACCAACAGGAAGTATGAATTTCAGGTTAAGAACCATATTCGCGAGGTGGCTCCTGACACTTTGAACAGTGTAGTGCTGGAACCGGAAGGCAGAAATACCGCTCCGGCCATTGCACTGGGAATGTCATGGATCAGTGAACAAATGGGTGGAAGTCCCGAAGAAATGATTCTTGTCATGCCTTCGGACCATCTGATCAGTCCAATTTCTCTATTCCAGTCGGCTGTTCGGGATGCTGAAGAAGCCGCACAGGCTGGGATGCTGGTCACCTTTGGGATCGAACCCGGTCAGCCGGAAACTGGTTTCGGATATGTACAGCGGTCCGGAGAGCGGATCGGGAATTCCTGGAGAGTAAAACGCTTCGTGGAGAAACCGGACCGGAAAACTGCTGTAGGCTACCTGAAATCTGGAGATTACCTGTGGAATTCCGGAATGTTCGCATTCACAATGGCAGCAATGTCGGCTGCATTCAAGGCGTTTATTCCTGAATTATGGAAAGCGATGGAAAAGGGCCTTGAAAATGTTCTGTCTTCTTTCAGTGATTTTGCCTCGGACTCCATCGATTATGGGGTAATGGAGAAATCTGAGAACGTGGTAGTGGTTCCGGTCTCGTTCACCTGGTCAGATGTTGGTTCGTGGGATAGTTTTTACAACGCTCTTGGAAAAGACGCAGCCTCAAACGTGGTGAAAGGCAATGTACTACCCGTGGACACAGAAAACTGTCTCATCCTTGGAGACAAAAGACTCATCGCGACGGTGGGAGTAAATGATCTGCTGGTTGTGGATACTCCGGACGCTGTCTTAATCGCCGGCAAGGGAGAGACACAGAAGGTAAAGACCATTGTTGAAACACTGAAAGCAGAGAAACGTCCAGAAGTGGAAGAGCATATGACTGTAGAGCGCCCATGGGGAAGTTACACAGTTCTGGAAAACCGTCCCGGCTACAAGATTAAAAAAATTGTTGTGGCGCCCGGTGAAAAACTCAGTTTGCAGCTTCATCATCAAAGAAGCGAACACTGGGTAGTGACAGCAGGTACGGCAAGGGTACGCATTGGAGATGAAGAGGAGATTCTAAACGTGAACGAGGGGGTTTTTGTGCCGATGGAAACACTACATCGGCTGGAGAACCCGGAAAAGATACCGTTGGAGATGGTGGAAGTTCAGGTGGGAGACTATCTTGGCGAAGATGATATTGTCCGGTTTGACGACGTATATGGAAGAAATACTTCGATGAATGAAAAATTGTGATGAGTGAAGGGTGATGAGTGGGAAAAGTTTAAGTTTGAGTCTAAGTTTAAGTAAAGAAAGGGAGAGAGCGGGAAGAGAAGTCTAAGTTTGAGTTTGAGGTTAAGTAAAGACAGGGAATGGCGAA
>CBEUWV010000016.1:0-14473 GCA_965546895.1 uncultured bacterium | reverse complement strand
GTTTACGGCGTGGACTACCAGGGTATCTAATCCTGTTCGCTCCCCACGCTTTCGCGCCTCAGCGTCAGTACCAATCCAGGTGGCCGCCTTCGCCAACGGTGTTCCTCCTGATATCTACGGATTTCACCCCTACACCAGGAATTCCACCACCCCCTCTTGGACTCAAGTCCACCAGTATGCAAAGCACGTCCCAGGTTGAGCCCAGGCATTTCACTTCACACTTAACGGACCGCCTACGCGCCCTTTACGCCCAGTAATTCCGAATAACGCTCGCCCCCCCCGTGTTACCGCGGCTGCTGGCACGGAGTTAGCCGGGGCTTCCTCTCCGGCTACCGTCAATTCACACACCATATTAATGTGCGCGACCTTCTTCACCGGTGACAAGGTTTTACACTCCAAAAAGCTTCATCACCTACGCGGCGTCGCTGCGTCAGGGTTGCCCCCATTGCGCAAAATTCCCCACTGCTGCCTCCCGTAGGAGTATGGACCGTGTCTCAGTTCCATTGTGGCTGATCATCCTCTCAGACCAGCTACCGATCGTCGCCTTGGTGAGCCGTTACCTCACCAACTAGCTAATCGGACGCGAACCCCTCCTCAAGTGATGGGCCCGAAGGTCCCCATCTTTAACCATGTCATCGAAATGATACGGCATTATGCGGTATTAGCCCGCCTTTCGGCGGGTTGTCCCCCTCTCAAGGGTAGGTCGTTCACGCGTTACTCACCCGTGCGCCACTCTACTCAGTAACCGAAGCTACCTTTCGCGTTCGACTTGCATGTGTTAAGCACGCCGCCAGCGTTCATTCTGAGCCAGGATCAAACCCTCAAGTTCAATCTCTGTAAAATAAACTCTATACAAAATTTTCAAGTTCCTCTTCCGAGGCCCTCTATTCAAGCATCCTTTCCTCTATCCAGTTGTCAAAGACCCAAAAAAACGGGACCAAACCTATAAGCCCCATTGACTGTGCCCGCTGTTCTCAACTGAGTTTCACTCCACTTTCCAAAAGAACTTCGCGTTATCATTTTCATTCAGCAGGCAAGGATGGATTTTACTAAACCTGACGGGGAAGTCAACTGTTTTTTGCTGAAAAAGCGGATATTTTTCTTTTCATTCTTGAACAAGGATATTTCACTTTTTATTTACGGGTGAAAGTCCCTGAATTCGGGTATCAGGATCGGCCCATTTTTCCCTTCAATACGTTCGCCGCAACCAGCACAGGGTCCCATACCGGCGCAAAGGGAGGAGCGTAGGCAAGATCAAACATTGAGAACTCATCCACAGTATTTTCATTAAAGATGGCCACTGCCACAATGTTTATGCGTTCAGCCACCCCATTCTCTCCAATCATCTGAGCCCCCAGAAGGCGGCCGCTGGTTTTATCTCCAACCATTGCGACCTGAATCAGAAAGCTTGTGGGGTAGCCATGGGCTGCGGATGGCGCTGTTATAACGACCTCTTCAGCGTTGAATCCATCTTTCAGTGCCTCCTCAAGAGTCATGCCGGTCCGGGCCACTTCCATTTCAAAAAGTTTGAATTCCGCGCTGGAGATTGCACCTGGAAATCTGGCAGACTGACGCGCGCAGTTGAGGCCGGCGACTCTGCCATGTTTGTTTGCAACAGTGCCAAGGGGAACATAGATTTTCCTGTTGTTGATTCGATGAAAGGACTCCGCGCAGTCTCCCGCGGCAAATATGCCGGCAACAGAGGTTTCCATCCGCTGGTCTACAGCAATGGCTCCCGCCGTACCGAGACGGATTCCAGCGTCTTCAGCCAGTTTACTGTTTGGACGAATTCCTTTTGCTACCAGGATAAGATCCGCTTCTACAAGCCTGTCAGCCAGCCTTACGCCAGCATCGGTAATTCTCTCCACTCTTGCATTTGATATGAGATTCACGCCGTTTTTCTTTACGGTATCCACAATGGTGCTCACAATTTTCTCGTTTAGTCCAAACATGGGTGTGGAACGGGCTGAAATCAATGTCACGTCGATGCCGCATTCACGCAGCGATTCGCACATTTCAAGCCCTACATATCCGGCTCCCAGAATAGCGGCCTTTTTGACATTGCCCCCCTCTATGCTCTGCTTGATACGCTGCGCATCCTCAAGGGTTCGAAGTGCCATCACGTTGGGGCCGTCGGAGCCGGGAATCGGAGGTATGTACGGTGATGCCCCTGTGGCAATGACCAGTCGATCGTAGTCGTAGCTTCCCTCCAGACCGGAAGGAAGTTTTGCGAATTCAATTCTGCGCTGGGCCGGCAGGATACGCGTCACCATGTGTCGGGTGCGAACGTCTATTTTCCGCTTGTTTCTGGCATCTTCCACACTGAGGACAATAAGATCAGATAGTGAAGTTTGCGGATTGGATATATAATAAGGTGTACTGCACGCGCTATACGATATATGTTCACCCTTTTCAAACACAACGATTTCTGATCCGGGATCTACTTTTCTAATCCGGCTGGCGGCACTCATTCCTGCCGCGATTCCACCGATCACTGCGTAATGGTTCGTCATTCCTTTATCACCTTGCTTTTGATCTTAACAACGCCATTTTCCTCAACCAGCCTGCATTGTAGTTCTTTTCCCTTACCGCTTTGTTTCGCCTTCTCAAGTCTGTCGGTAACTCTCTGAACAAAATCATCATAGGACAGCGTTACCATGCCTTCGTAAATGGTTTTCATTTCAACGTAGCGCCCATAGAAGTTTTCCAGCTCATTCTCCTGGCCCTTAGAACTGGATAATCTCAATTCCCGATTATTTTGCGATGGAATCGAACCAGATGCCTGATTTGATGCCGAGGTGGCCGGACTTTCTGCGGCCCTGTCTTCTAATACTCCTGCCATCATTTCTCTCACCTTTTCTTTGTTTTTCTCCCGTATCCCGGACATTCTGTAAAAGTTGATTTTAAGGACGTTGAAACTCGCCACAAGGTTTTCAAATCGAAACTTAAATACATATTTCTTAAAAGTAGCCTTGTGAAGAAGTTTAATCAGATCCTTCACCCGTTTTTCCGCAAATTCGATATTTACGTCCGGAGCGTTGGAAATGAAACGGTTGTATTCCATTCTCAGGCGTTTAATATCCCTTTCCAGGTTGTCAAGCAGGACTCGAATTTCATCTGACTGCATTCAAACATCAACCCTTACGGAATATGGATAGAATATTGCTGAAGAAGCCGCCCTTTGATGGACTGGCTGCCTGTTTCTTCTCTCTCTCTTTAAACCGAAGATAAGGGTTATCTTCCTGGTCAAAATGCTTCCGCTGCTCATACACATGCATTTTAAATGCTTTCATCAACTCAGGTACCCGTTCAGCAGGGACCCATACCTTTGACCCTTCCCGGCAAATTTCGTCCGGCTCCAGGAGCCTGTCTTCAGAAATCCACTTCTTCAGCTCATCGAGAGTCAACCCAGTGAATTCATTCCCCTCTACTCGAGCTATGTAGCGGACAGCATTGGGATCCTTTTCCGTCGGAGAGGCCTCCATATTACTACCCTGTTGTGCCGTTTTTGACTCAAGGTCCAATTCGATTTTTTGATCTTCCGTCTGGACCGGCTGTTTTGCTGCCTCTCCATTGCGAATAGAGGCATCAATCTGTTCTTGTGAAATCCTCACCGTCCCACTTCCCGCTGCCTCGGGAGGCACTTTAAAATCAAGATCAAGATTGAAACCTGTTTCAGGGGGCGGAACGGATTTTTCCCGTTGAATTACGAAAACATTCCCACATTTCCTGCACTTTACTTTTCTGCCCTTTTCAGGAATCAAACTTTCATCTACACGGTATTTCTTGGAACAATTGGGGCAACTAACTTCCATTCCTCACCTCCATGCACGGATGAAGTAAAACCAATTTGGTTTATCCATTACATTTATAATAGGCAATTTTCAGGATTGGGCAAGGAATTTCTCAACTTCGTCCATGGATCGTGTCAGCCTGATCGGATAAAAACTGTCCAGGAAACTTTTTCCATATCGTTTTGTCAAGAGTCTGTTGTCCAGAACAACAAGTATTCCGCGATCTTCCTTACCTCGAATCAGCCGCCCCAATCCCTGTTTGAATTGAAGCACCGCCAATGGAACAGAATAGCCAAAAAAACCATTTTCCATCCTGGATGCCCGTGCCTTAAATACAGGTTCATCCGGTTGCGGAAACGGAAGCCGGTCGATGATCACACAACTCAGGGCCTCTCCCTTTACGTCCACACCTTCCCAGAAGGAGAAGGAGCCGACCAGCACAGCATTTTTTTCCATTGTAAACCGACCCACAAGGCCCTGGGCCGAGCTCTCTCCCTGTTTTAACACATTCAGTTTTGTACGGCTTCGCAATTGGGAAGCGAAGTACGAAACGTTTCGATGGCTCGTACAAAGAAGGAAGGCCCTACCCTCTGTTTTTTCCAGCACCTGAATGATCTCTTCCAGTGCTTTCGGCCGGAAGTCTTCCTGGTTTACTTCCGGTAACGATTGAGGAATATACAAGAGCGCGTTCTTTTTGAAATCAAATGTGGAGGCCAGCAGCTCACCTTTTGTTTCTTTTAACCCGACGCGGCTTTGAAAAAAATCCAGCTTCGAACGGATTGATAATGTTGCGGAAGTCATAACGATGGACTCAAAGTTCATCGTTAACGCTTTTTCGATTTTAGGAGAAATGTCAATGGGTACTGAACAGAATTGTCGCCCGGAACGGTTGCCCTCAAAGTATTTCACGAACTCAGGATTCGGTATGGTATCCAGAAAGGAGTTAAAAGAGGCTATCCGTTGCACAAGATTGTCCCGCATTTCAAATTCTTCCTCTTTCAGACTGACCAGATCCTTGCGAAGGTTTTCCAGAAGCGGTTTCATGGACAGAAGCTTTTCCGCCATTTCTTCCCTCAACGCTCCGCGCTGTTGTGATTCGTTGTTTACCGAATAAATCGGATCATCCAGAAGTTCCCTGAAAGTTCCAGAATGACGCAGTTTCAATTCAGCAGGTAGTTGTCCCAGTAGAATGGATCCCATCCTCGCTGTAAACGTTTCCCCAAACTGACTGGACGCTATATCTTCAAGTTTGTGCGCTTCGTCTATGACCAGCACGGGATGGAGAGGTAGAATTGTTCCATAGTTGGTTTCCTTTACCGATAAATCAGCGAAAAGAAGGTGGTGATTTACCAGCACTATCTGTGCTTTCTGTGCTTTTTTCCGGGCATCGTAAAAATAGCATTCTCTATAATACGGACACTTTGAGCCGGTACAATAGTTGCGATCCGCGTTCATGCCGGTCAAAATTGGATGATAAGCCGGGACCTCTTCCATTTCACTGAATTCTCCGGTCTCCGTGTAAGATATCCACGACTTTACTTCCGCCCAGACAGGTATGTCCCGCTTATTCTTGAACAGTGGATTCAGTGCGAATTGTTCCTTTCTCAATAAGCACAGGTAATTGGAACGTCCCTTCAAGATTGCGACTTGCGGGTTCAGTCCCGTCACTTCTTTTACCACTGGAATGTCTTTTTCCAATAACTGATGCTGTAAAACCTTTGTAGCGGTGGAAATTACCGCTGATTTCCCGGATTCAAAAATGGGGATAAGGTATGCCAGAGTTTTACCAACCCCGGTTCCAGCCTCTACTACAAGATTTTCACTGTTTGAAATGGCAGCCGAAACGGACTCGGCCATCCTGTTCTGTGGTTCCCGAACTTCATAATCCGGAAAGGATTTGGAAAGTTTACCGGAAGTGCCGAAATAGCGCTTCATTCTCCTACTTTGATTTTTGAAACGTAGTATGCCAGGACCTCAAGCTGAGACTTGAAGTCGGCACTTATTGTCTTGATATAGGGCGGAACCTGTATTCTGGTGGGAGCAAAGTTCATGATTCCCCTTACACCGGATTCCACAAGCCGGTCCGCTATTCCCTGAGCCGCATCGGCCGGGACAGATATGATGCCCATTCTTACATTGAGCTCCTTAATTCGTCCTTCAAGTTCAGAAATGTGGTAAATGGGAATACCGGTTTTGGTTTTCGTTCCGACTTTTCGATTGTCCCGGTCAAACAATGCCACTATTTTAAAGGAATCACGGTTAATTCGGGGGTAGTCCGCGAGTGCCGTTCCAAGGTTCCCGGCACCCGCTATCGCGACATTGTAAACTTGAGTCAACCCCAATACGTCCTTCAATTGGATGATTGTAGCTTCTATATTATATCCAACCCCTCTCTTACCGAAGGTTCCAAAGTACGACAGGTCTTTCCGGATTTGATCGGCATTCAAATGGAAACGCTCTGCCAGTTCCCTGGAAGAAATATAGTCTTCTCCCTCCCGGTTCACCATCAGGAGGCATCGCAGGTATAGAGATAAACGCCTGGTAACAATTTCTGAAACACAGGGACAATGTTTTTTGATTTCTTTGTCTTCTCTCAATTAATAAACCTCGCGGCGATATTTGCTACGTCTGCAATTTTGGTAGGGAACAGGCCTGCTGCAATTACCAGTACAGAGCATATTCCCAGTACTGTCATGCTCAGAAAATTCAAATCAAAACTGTTTTCCTCCGGATTTTCTTTCATATACATGTTTACGACTACCCGGAGATAGTAGTATACAGAAATCAAAGACCCGGCAATACCCACCAGGGCAAGACCAACATAATTGGCATGGATCAGGGCCTTGAAAATATAGAATTTGCCCATAAACCCAACGGTAGCAGGGATTCCGGCAAGGGAAAACATGAATACAGTCATGAAAATACCAAGCCATGGATGGCGATAACCGACACCCCGAATCTCATCATAACTGACATAGTCAATATCTCCCCGCTTCAATAGTGAAAGGACCCCGAACGCTCCGGTATTTATCAGCATGTATCCCGCAAGATAAAAGAGGATGCCGGACACACCTTCAACCGAATATGCCACAATGCCCATGAGCAGATAACCGGCATGGGAAATGCTTGAGTATGCCAGCATTCTCTTTACAGATTGCTGAACAATGGCGCCCAGATTTCCCACAATGACAGTGAGTATGGAGAGAACAAAAACAGCCTCCTGCCAGTAGTTGATCATCTGGGGAAAAACCGAATAAAGGATTCGAATCAAAATACCGATTGCCACCGCTTTCGGTGCAATGGACATAAAAGCCGTTACCGGTGTTGCCGCACCTTCATAGGCATCAGGTGTCCACATGTGGAAAGGAACGGCGGCGGCTTTGAAAGCCAATCCCATCATGATAAACAGAAGACCAAAACGAAACAATGAATCCGTCTTCACGGCCTTTCCAATGGCAATAAAGTCAAGAGAGCCTGTCGCACCATAGATCATAGCGATTCCGTAAGCCAGAAAACCCGACGCAATAGCGCCGAGGATAAAGTACTTGAGACCGCCTTCAACAGATTTCGGCTTGTAGCGCAGATAGGCCACTGAAGTGTATAGTGGGATAGAAAGTAACTCAAGGCCAATAAAGATGTTAACAAAACTGGATGTGTTGAGCATTACCAGCATTCCGGTTATGGATGACAAAAGAATGGCATAGAATTCGGGATGAGAAAAGTCCTCCGAAATCAGATAATGCTCGGAAAGCGCAAAAGCAGCTACAGCCGTTATAAGAACCAGACTGCTTAGAAATACGCTGTAGTAACTATAAGTGATCATGCCGTATTGAGATGCAAGTGCCTCGGTCCCAATGGCCGGCAGAATCCTCTCCATCAACCACCAGAATGTCAGGACAACTGTAATGCTTCCAACCAGTCCTGCCAGCCTTTTCACGGATGCATGCATAGTGCCCATCAGCGCAGTTAACGCGACCCCTGCAAATAGAA
Source organism: uncultured bacterium (assembly GCA_965546895.1). Taxonomy (GTDB): domain Bacteria; phylum Acidobacteriota; class Holophagae; order Thermotomaculales; family Thermotomaculaceae; genus UM-FILTER-49-7. Next base: position 6,689 of record CBEUWV010000016.1, on the reverse strand, counting down.
TTATCAGGGGCATAAGCGCGGTCATATTCACTGTCACATTCATTTCTGCACCCCCTGGACGGTATTCTGCTCTACAACTGCAACCTGTTCGGTATGCTGTATCAGCTTCATATAGTGTTCAACTGATTTGTTCATTTTGTTCAGGAAAAATCCAGGAAACAGACCAATCCAGAAAACAACAATCAAAAGGGGAAGGAGATAGATTTTTTCCCTGAAATTGGCATCTTTCAGTTTCATATTTTTCTCAGACGGTTCCACGTTGAAAAATACACGCTGGTACATCCAGAGCATGTATACGGCACCCAGTATGACTCCGATCGCAGCAAATGCGGCGTACCAGAATGCGTAGGGATAAGCCGATTTGAATGTCCCCATGAGAATCAGAAACTCTCCGATAAATCCATTGGTCAGCGGGAGTCCGATGCTGGATAGCGTAAAAATCATAAATAGAACCGCATATACAGGCATAACCTTTGCGAGTCCACCATAATCAGCTATCAGCCGCGTATGGGTTCGTTCATAAATAATCCCCACAAGAAGGAACAAGGCACCGGTTGAAATTCCATGGTTAATCATCTGGAGCATTGCTCCCTGAACGCTATATATGGTCAGGGCAAAAAGGCCGACCATAACGTAACCCAGGTGGGATACAGATGAGTACGCCACAAGTTTCTTCACGTCTTTCTGAACCATGGCAACGAGTGCACCATAGATAATCCCAATTATTCCCAGAACAATCACATAGGGCGCAAAGGTTTTTACTGCAGATGGAAAAAGCGGCATGGCAAACCGGATAAATCCGTAGGTTCCCAGTTTCAGTAATACACCGGCCAGGATTACGGAGCCGGCCGTTGGTGCTTCAGTATGAGCATCGGGAAGCCATGTATGGAACGGAAAAATCGGCACCTTAATGGCAAACGCGATGGCAAATGCGGCAAAAAGGTAGATCTGTTCCGTTCCGGAAAAAGAATAGGCGTAAAGAGACGCCAGTTCAAAGCTGCCTGTCTGCAAGTACATGTAAATGATGGCTATCAGCATCAGGAGAGATCCAGCCATTGTGTATATGAAGAACTTTATTGCCGCGTAAAGTCTACGTTCGCCTCCCCATACTCCAATAATGAAATACATGGGGATGAGCATAACTTCCCAGAAAAGGTAAAACAGAAAAGTATTCAATGCGACCAGGGAACCGAGGATTCCAACTTCCAGGAGAAACATGTTAATTAAAAATGATTTAACCTTCTTTGTGATGGAAGAATAAACTGACAGAAAGATGATCGGTCCCAGGAAGGTCGTCAGAAGAACGATCCAGAGATTGATTCCATCCAGTCCGATGTGATAATTCACGGACGCAAAACGTGTGGAAAACCATGGCAGCACTTCTTCAAACTGCATTTTGTAAACTGATGAGTCAAATCTAAAGACCAGCAACAGGGAAAACAGAAAATGAATCAGTGAAAATCCGATTGCAAATTGCTTCAGTCCCTTTTCCTGCTTGCCAGGGATTATCGCCAGAACAATTACCGCAAGTATTGGCAGAAAAGTCACAATGGAAAGTAAATGAGTATTCAACATCGTTCTACCTCACCCTACAAAGATCCAGAAGAGGATCAGGATTCCAGTGAGCATCGAGAAGGCATACATCTTCACAGAGCCGTTCTGGAACAGAGTTATTACTCTTCCGCAGCAGGTAGCCAGCATACCGGCCAGATTCACCGCGCCGTCAATAAAAATCACATCTATGTAATACCAGAGAAAATCACCAATCCGTTTTACCGGACGAATAATAAGGGCAAAATAGATTTCGTCCACATAGTATTTATTCAGGAGCAGTTTGTAAACATACCCCAGAGGTCCGGTTGCAAGTTTTTCAGGAACATCGCTTTCCTTCCTGTAAAGACTTCGTGCGATCAACCAACCCGCAAAGGCGATGGCAACTGAAATACCCATCATCTTCCATTCGGTGGGAACATTGTGCAGGTAATGAACCGGGTTCAACGAGGGGATGAGGGGTTCAAGGGTTTTGTCCAGCAAATTCGGCAAATGAAAGATGTGCGGAATTCCGATGAAACCGCCAACCGCAGCCAGGATGCCCAGAATTGTCAACGGGACTGTCATGCTCCGCGGAGATTCGTGAAGTGCCTCTTCTTCTTTTTCAGCTCCTCTGAATTTTCCGAGAAAGGCAACATACACAAGTCTGAACATATAAAATGAGGTGAGTAGAGCCGCCACTGCACCAATTGCCCAGAGATATTTGTGCCCTGAAGCAAACGCTTTCCACAGAATCTCATCCTTTGAAAAGAAACCGGAAAATATGGGAAAGCCGGAAATCGCCAGGGTCGCCACCAGAAAAGTCCAGTAGGTAATCGGCATAAACTTGCTCAATCCACCCATGTTCCGAATATCCTGCGGGTCTTTGTCATGTACACCTGCATGATGATAGGCATGATGCATGGCATGAATCACTGAACCGGAGCCAAGGAAGAGCAACGCCTTGAAAAAGGCGTGGGTAATAATGTGAAAGAATCCAGCCACAAATGCCCCCACCCCGAGTCCCAGAAACATGTATCCCAACTGCGAAACAGTGGAGTAGGCCAATACTTTCTTTATGTCGTTCTGCACCGTTCCGATGGTAGCCGCGAACAATGCGGTGATGCCACCAACCCAGGCTACGATCAGCAGCGTGTTGGGCGTTAATTGAAACAGGAAGTTCAATCGTACAATCATGTATACACCGGATGTGACCATAGTTGCCGCATGGATCAGAGCGGATACCGGTGTCGGCCCCGCCATGGCATCCGGCAGCCAGACATAGAGCGGAAGCTGGGCAGATTTCCCTACTGCCCCGACAAATAAGAGAAGTGTCGCGATGGTAATCATCCCTGTGGTTAATTCCGGGCTGAGATGATTGCTGAGGATTGTCTCCTGCATTTGCGGGAACTGCAGAGTACCGAACAGGTAGAACAGCAGGAACATTCCAAGGAGAAAACCGAAGTCTCCGATTCTGTTGACTAGAAATGCTTTTTTCCCGGCGTCTGAGGCAACCTTTGTTGTGTAATAAAACCCGATTAAAAGGTAGGAACAGAGGCCTACCCCTTCCCATCCAACAAACATAAGCAGAAGATTGTCCGCAAGCACCAGAGTCAGCATGGCAAACATGAACAGATTCAGGTAGGCAAAATATCTGAAATATCCTTCTTCCTCTGCCATGTATCCAACTGAGTAGACATGAATAAGGAAACCAACCCCCGCAACCATAAGTGTCATGGTTCCGGAAATCCGGTCAAAGAGAAAGGCAAAGTTTACATGGAATCCGCCCACATTCAGCCATGGAAAGAGGATGTTATGAATCCCTTCTTCGGACAGTGCGGGGGTTCCCAGCATATGAACGTAAAGAGCAACCGCAAAGGCGAAGGAAGCAAAAATGGTCAGGTTTCCAATCCATGAGATTACTTTGTTGGGCATTCTGGATCCGAACAGTCCATTGATCAGGAACCCTGCCAGAGGAAGTGCCGGTATCAGCCAGACATAATTAGTCATTCCATCACCCCTTTAACAGCTTCATGTCATCCACCTGGATGCTCTCTTTCAGTTTGAACCATGCCACCACCAACGCCAGTCCCACTGCCGCCTCAGCCGCAGCAACGGCAAGGATAAAAAATACAAGGATCTGGCCATCCACATTCCCCAGGTAGCGGGAAAAAGCAACAAATGCAAGATTTACAGAATTCAGAACGATTTCTATGCTCATAAAAATTGTAATGATATTTCGACGGATCAGAATTCCAATGATACCGATGGTAAACAGCACTGCGCTTAATATCAAATAGTCAATTAACGGTATCATGTCACACCCTCTTCTTAGAAATGAAAACTGCAGAAATCATCGCTGCAATCAACAGTATTGAAATAATTTCAAACGGAATAAAATATCGGGAAAAAAGGACGTCTGCCAATTGCTCCACATTGCCTTTCATTCCACCGATCGGAGACATCTTGTCATGAGCCATGACAATTTTGCTCGAAATAAAAGTGAAATAAACACCCAATCCAATCGCAATGGCAGCCAGAGTAGACAGTCCCGTCACCCATTTCGGACGTATTTTTTCCGCTTCTCTATGCTGATTTAACAACATGATAACAAAGAGAATCAGGACAATGATCGCTCCGGAATATACAATCAGCTGCATGGCTGCAACAAATGGAGCGGAAAGAGTGACATAGAAACCCGCTACCGCCACAAAGCACAATAGCAAGTAAAGCCCGCTGACGATGGGGCGGGCACTTGTTATCACCATTATGGCCGAAAATATCGCCAGAAAACCCAGAACATAAAATGCAATTACCATTCTTCCACCCCGTTAATCCATCTTCTTTTTCGGCGTTTGTACCAGCTCTTCCATGGTTATCAGACCATCATCTCTTGTAAGGTGAGTGATTTCATACTCATTGGTCAGAATAATCGCGTCCTCGGGACACGCTTCTTCACAGAACCCACAGAAAATACACCGGTGCAGGTCAATTATGAACTGTTTGGGACGTTTTTCCCGTGGATAGCCCTCATCAAGATCATCAATATCCTCTGCTTCAATAAAAATGGCGTCAGCCGGACAGGCTGTGGCGCAACAGTAGCAGGAAACACACTTGATTGAGCCATCCTCATGAGTATTTAACCTGTGAAGGCCCCGGTACCACTCCGGAAGGTCCTTTTTTCTTTCAGGGAATTCGACTGTATACCGGTTCGAAGGTTTTGTAAACAGGGTTTTGAAGAAGTGTTTGATGGTAATTCCCATCCCCACAATGACGGCAGGCAGATACAGGCGGTCCCAGAAGGACAGTTTGACTTCTTTCTTCATGTTCTACCCCCTGTACGCCAGGAATATTGCAACCACAATCATGTTCACCAGTGAAAGTGGAATCATTACTTTCCAGCCCAGCCGCATCAGTTGGTCATAACGGAATCGGGGCAAGGTCCACCGGACCCAGACGAATATCCAGAGGATGAAAACCACTTTCATCAGGAATGCAAGTATCGATCCCCATATCCACTGGTCCAGCCAGGGGAATTGCCAGCCCCCAAGGTAAAGGGTAACAAACAATGCGGCTGCTGTTATCATGTTGGCATACTCAGCAAGCGCAAACATGGAAAATTTCATGCTGCCGTATTCGGTATGATATCCGATAATCTCAGACTCTCCTTCAGCAAAGTCAAAGGGTAATCTATTGGTTTCCGCAAACATGGACACAAAGAAGACAAGGGCTCCCAGAAATTGCGGTACCACGTTCCAGAGGCCGGTTTGAGCGGAAATCACTTTGTCAAGCCGAAGACTGCCAGTTGACAAAACAACTCCAACCACTGCCATTGTCATGGCCAATTCATACGAAATTACCTGAGCCGAGGCACGCATCCCGCCAAGAATGGACCATTTATTATTGGATGACCACGCCCCCACAATAATTCCATATACGCCCATAGAGCCAACCGCAAAGATGTAGAGAACGCCAATGTTCGTAGCAGGCGGTAGAATGCTGAGAAAGTAGTGCATTCCGTTTACATCAAAAGAACGGCCAAATGGTATAGCGGCAAACGTCATGGTTGCCGGAATAAATGCAATAATAGGAGAAAGCACAAAAAGTACCCTGTCCACATTGGCAGGGATTACATCTTCCTTAAAGAAGAATTTTATCCCATCCGCAACCGGCTGTGTCAGGCCCATGATGCGGAACTTACCAAACAGGGCAACCCGGTTAGGGCCCACCCTGTCCTGTATGAAAGCGGCTCCTCTTCGTTCCACCCATGTTCCGATAGCCACCATAGTTAACACGATGATGAAAACCGCCACTACTTTCACAATCATGAAAATTTCCGGGGTCAACAGTTTTTCCATCATAATTCCACCCCTTCTTCTCCAATCTTTTCGTAGTTCAACTCAATTCCAACTTTTTCTTTTGAAAACTTCTTCAACAGGGCCTCCGGGCCCGTAAATTCACTGCCAAACAGCCATTTCCAGAGTGGTTGAACCGATTCCGGATAGCCGAGTCCCCCGTTCGACCGCTGAATTCTCTTTCCTGAATTGATAAAGCATCCGTCTTCTTCAAGGAACATGGGGGCCGGAAGTGCCAGTTTCGCATTTTCACTGAATTCTGACCGTTCCACTTCAAATGCAATGCTGTATTCTGCTCTCTTCAGTAAGGAAAGCATTTTCACAAGGCTGTTGTCCCGAATAGAACCAATGCTGTTTAGTACAAGCACCACGCTGTAATCGAAAGATTCCATGTCCGTGACCTTCGGGATTTCCAGCAGTTTCATCATTCTGTGATTGGGAGCTTTTGTTTTCTCAATAAATAAAGCCGGTTCCGGCAGGTCCTTACGATGGGGAGATGGACGAAAAAGATCGTAGCCCATCTTCTCAGCCAGCAAGATTGCAGCATAGTTTTCTTCTATGGAAAGAAGCGGTGACAGGATCACAGCCCCTGCGGATCCACTATTCAATGCTTCCTCAAGAAATGCATCAGCCTGTTTTATCGTTGCTGTTTCACCATGCACTTCCGGATGCAGCAGTCGCTCCTCTGTTTTGTTGTAGTTACTGTATAAGTACCTTCCCTCATCACATATGAAGAAGCGCTTCATAGAATAATTGTCCGCTGAAGTGAATCGGACTACGGGTCCCAGGTTTGGATCAAGGGGA